>CAIMCT010000532.1 GCA_903839535.1 uncultured Desulfobacteraceae bacterium | reverse complement strand
GGAATGGAAGACCGAAATCCTAAAGCGGGCTTAGTCTGGAATGGCGCTTAGATAAGGGTTTCATCAGAAGTAACTCGATTGTAGAGGAAATTGTATTTAAGGAACGCTGGTCTCCAGACCGGCATCTTCTCTAAAGGAACGCCAGACTTCAGTCTGGCTTTAACGGTAAACTAAAAAAGAGCCGAACTGGAGTTCGGCGATCCTTTTAAAATCCCGGCGAAGCCGGTTAAGTCCACGTAGCATTCGGGGTCAGGTCTAGCATTTGACATTATCTAATTTGATTTTTAGCTCTTTTAACCGAACTTGAGAGTCCCGTATTCTGAGTCTCTTGTCAGTCCGTGAATATACACTGCGGATTAATATCCGCCATATTTCTTACGCTAATCTCATCCCCCTGCCGCTGTAAGGGTGTGGCAAATCTTTCATGCAGCCATTTTTGAGATGTTTTTTCTTGAGAAATCTGTTCTACTGAGTATGAATTGCGTGAGGATTGATACTGAATCCTTCCCCATGAGAAATTCCGGGAAGGTATTTTTCAGGGCGGTGGCGACGACCATCTCCGAAGGACACATGTTTGGCCGAATTGTGCGGAGCCATGAGCCGAAAGAACGCCACACCGTCTGTGGGACAGTCGTGGATATTGCGACCATGATACCCTGTGCGACGATTCCGACCTGCATGAACCGGTGATATGCGTCTATCTTGCGCCTGACCGCCTTGCGATATTCCTCGCTCTTGAGATGCATGTACTGATCGCCGTTGCAGCGCCGCAGCGGAGTCATGGCCGCCATCCAGAAGTGATAAAGATATGCGCCTATCGTATGTATCGACTGCTTGAAGCTGACCTCTATCTTGAAACGCAATCCGTAGAGCCGTATGATTTCAATCGGGCTCATTTCAATATCCGTACAGACCAGCAGGCATCTCCCGCGTGTCGGGTGGATCACTGCGACAAACAAGACCATCACGCCAATTGGTCTCCACAGCATTTGGGCGCTCCTGTACCGGATGGAGATCCCTTTTTCACCATATATCGGACTTGTGGCTTCTGTCATTCCACCCGGATTGTCAAACATGCCGGAGAGTTTTTCCTTTCCGCCGTAGATTCTTTTCTTGCCCGGACCAACTTTGCCGGGAGGCGGAGCCGGATGATAGGCCACCGCATTGCTTTTGACTCTGGAAATAAGATGGCACCCTCTGCCGAGGAGCGGCAGGATGACTTTTCTCGACGCGTAATAGGCGTCGGCGAGCAAGATGAACTCCCCCTTTATTCCAAGTTCGAACAACAGCAGTACCATCTTGTCGAGGGTTGTCCTCCCGTCACGGTTTGAAAAAACAACTCCTTCATGTATCCGCGCCGCCAGAGGCAGGGCGATAACGCTGGCGAGACATCCGACCAGGACGCATACCGCCTGACATGAGTGCCCCATTATGTATTCGGGCTTCGTGTTCGAGTCCGACTCCTGGTGCAACAGTTTGACTCCGGGCATCTTCCTCCCCGACTTACCTATCTTTATCCCGTCGCATACCAGTATCGGACGGCCCTTGCATCGGAGGATTCCGGCATGATGTTCCATCACAACGGATGTCCATATCCTTGCCAGTTCCGTCACGCATAGTGACTGGGAGTGGAAGAAGTCAAGGAGCCGGTCATAATAGAATCCATGCAACCCCATGCAGCGTATAAAACTGCTGACACCCAGCATGTCGTTGCGGATCGAAAAGCCGATTATCGCGACAAGAAGCCACATAAAAGTCCGTTCCCTCTTGCATGATTTACGCAGTTTTCCCGCCCAACTCCACCACTCTGTCCAGATTTCCATCTTTTTTTCTCTCTTTTTTTTGTTTCCAGCTTGAATTAGATATTACATGTGTCATCATAGTGACACATGCACCGGAAATCAACCGCAAAATGGAGTAAAAAATGGAAAAGATGAAAGAAATCCGCAGGAGAATCGAGAAACTCAAAGCAAAAATGGCAGGACTTGGCGACATGCGTCCCGGTTCACTGACCAGGCAAAGCAGAAGCTGGGGAAAGGATTACTGGCAACTGAGCTATACCCACAGAGGTAGAGGACGCACAGGATATGTGAGCGAAGAGAAATACAAGGAAGTGAAACGCCAGACGGAGAACTATCGGGAATTCAGGGAAATGAGTCTCGAACTTGTTGACTTGTCCCTCGAACTGGCTAAGTTAACAGACAAAGAGTCCGCTTCTTGAATGGCAAGAAGTCGGTACTCTTGAGTAAAATAACCGTAGTGCGGGGCAATTAATGACTCAAATATGGAATGGGAAAAAGCGAAGGCGAAATATCCCTGTCCTTCCTCGGCCCAGAAGCGGGGTTCGAAAAACAAATTTGGGCTCCGATAATAAATAAGGAATAATACTATTGCTAGAGTTAAAAGCTGTTCAAAAATCAACGGAAAATGGATATTCACGTGTTTTTTTACTTCTTGAAAGACTTCTGAATTATATGGATTTATCTTCAATTTGCATTCCTAT
>CAIMCT010000531.1 GCA_903839535.1 uncultured Desulfobacteraceae bacterium | reverse complement strand
GTTGCCCCCTCGAATTATTGACCGCCTTGTGAATATATTCAGGGACATGTACCTGGATCGACAAAACTATTGCATTTATGGCCTCGCCCTGATCGGTGTCCGCGCCGTATTGGGTGTGGACAGCGAGAGAGGATCGCCATTCAACATTCAGCGAAGCCTTCATGTTCCCAATTTTACCCCGGATGAAGTCACTGACCTGTTTGATCAGTATCAACTCGAAAGCGGCCAGGTCGTTGAACCAGAGGTTGTCGGGAGTGTGTATGACTCCACAAACGGTCAGCCGGGTCTGGTGGGATGGTTTGGGGAGCTGTTGACCGAAAAATACAATCCGGGTATTGCAGTCGCCATTGACTTGAAAACCTGGGAAACAGTTTACCGTAAGGCGCTTTATGTGGAATGGAATAACACGATTCTTAATCTGATCAAAAAAGCTATGGGTGAATATCAACCCTATGTGCTAAATTTGTTTTCGAGGTCGGATATCCCGTTCAATTTGAGGGCCAAGTGGTGCAGCTATCTTTATTTAAACGGCATCATCACTTGTATGACACAGCAAAAAACGAATCAGGAAATGGTTGAAATATGCCGGTTTGCCGCACCTTTTATCCAGACTTGCCTGTTCAACTCACTGACATTGGATATAATAGGCGATCAAACGCCAGGAACGGCGGTTGACCCATTGGATGATCTCACTGATGTATTTGAAGGTGACTCCCTGAATCTGCCGCCTCTTCTTGACAGGTACAAGGCGTATCTGATTCGAATGAAGGCAAAAGGACTCAATCCCTTCAAGGATCAGCCACGAAGAACCGATCTGCATTACACCGAAGCAGTCGGGCATTTTCATCTCTATGCCTGGCTTCAGGCCGCCATTGGCAGGCGTTGTGTAACCAGCCCGGAGTTTCCTACCGGCAACGGCAAGGTCGATATTCATATCCTGTGCAATGGAAAGAAAGGCATCATCGAGGTCAAAAGCTTTGTGGATATCTCTGAAACCAGAAAAGGCACAGAACAGGCTGCCGCCTACGCCCGCAGTCTCAATCTGAATGCGGTTACGCTGGCCCTGTTTGTGCCGGTGGATGATGAAGCGGTTCTTGCCAAACTGTCCGGAGAACACCAGAACAATGGCGTAACCGTAACGGTTGTAGCCATCGGGTGGACATAAGAACAGACAAATGATAAGGGTTCAATATGCAAAGAAATCACCTGTTTCTACTGAAATTTTTGGTTATCCTGAATCTGATGTTTCTGGTTCAAAGCTATCCATCCATGGCGGCTTCCCCGGAGAAGCGCGTAGCTCTGGTGATTGGCAACAGCGCCTATCAGAACACGCCGCCTCTTGCCAATCCACGAAATGATGCAACCGAGATTGGAAAGGCTTTGAAACGGGTCGGGTTTGATGTTGATTTGGTTGTGGATGCCACAAAACCAGACATGGATCAGGCCCTGAGGCGATTTGGAAACAATTTGGCCGGGTCAAGCGCAGCCGTGTTTTATTATGCAGGGCATGGAATACAGGTAGATGGAATCAATTACATTCTGC
>CAIMCT010000530.1 GCA_903839535.1 uncultured Desulfobacteraceae bacterium | reverse complement strand
GAATACAGGGCAGATGATTTTGTTCCAACTTCAATGATATTTAATTTCAGCCATTTGAATAATAAGCAGAAATATTAATTGATTTTTATAAGGCGCTACACTATTTCGTCACAAAACAGGTTTTATGCGTTAGGTAATTTCCAACAATAAATATCCCCATTGTCTGAATCAGATTTGTCTATGTATTGATCATCGTTTCGGCCAGGCATTTATCCGCTGATTTTTCCAGATATCTGCAAAGGAAGCATCCATCATACCAAAGATATAAATCAGTTTCTGTCAAAATTAGAATTGATGCGTCATGTCGCGCTAATTTGTTCTCAAGCATAGCTATCTGAAATTAAACGTATTCAATGAGCTGAATATCTCAGTTTTTTAAAGTATTCAGGTGTGTTATGAGTATTAGTGATAAGGTTCATAGCTAACTATTCATTATTAATGATAATATTGAGTAGAATAAAATCGTCGTGGTGTCATATTTCTATGTGTTGACACCAGTGAAACTCGCGTGTATAAGTCGGAGACTTTAAGAATCTCTTGGCAGAAAAAGAAAGCTGAAAATGAATCTCTCTGATACGGAGGTTTTATACAGATGGATGCAAAAAAGAATATCCCTGCCAAAATATCTCTTGCCAGCAACGCCATTGAAATTGCGGAAGGGATTTATTGGGTGGGATTTTACGATAAACTGTCCGGACTTCACTGCAATCCTTATCTGATTGTGGATGGAGATGAAGCAGTGGTCATCGACAGCGGCAGCCGTCCGGATTTCCCCATTATCATGATGAAAATTCTGCAGACAGGAATTGCGCCCGCTGCAATAAATGCCTTGATCTACCAGCACTATGATCCTGATCTTTGCGGCAATGTCGCCAATTTTGAAGATATTATAGATCGAAAAGACCTGATCATCATTTCAGACGCTCGAAACAATATGTTTATCCGTCATTATTCGATATCCTCCAATTTAGTTTCTCTTGATACCATAGACCATTGTTTTATGTTTTCCTCCGGCCGTGAACTGATGTTCTTCAATACCCCTTATGCTCATTCTGCAGGAAGTTTCGTAACCTTCGACACCAAAACAGGAGTTCTGTTTACCAGTGATCTGTTTGGTAGCTTCGGCGCAACATGGGATGTGTTTCAGAAATTGAGTCCCGAATGCCGAAAATGTGTTACTTATACTCAGTGTCCGGAAGGTCGCACCTATTGTCCGCTTCCGGATATTCTGCGGTTTCACGAAGAAATCATGCCTTCCGGGTTAGCTCTTAAATATGCCATTGAACAAATTGAAAAAATTCCGGCGGCCATACTCGCCCCGCAGCACGGCAGCGTCTTTGCAAATCAGGACGACATTGCCTTCCTTTGCAGCATGCTGAAGTCTTTGAAAAACGTGGGAATAGATGGTGTCATTGCACTGCCTCAGGATTGTCAGACACATGTTTCCAACCCCAAAATGCCAAGACAGGTAATATGAGCCGACACTGCATTCAGGAATGCCAGGCATGCATGTCCGCTCAGCCGGATGTGACCGTCAGACTTCTGGAGTACATGGCCGCCGAGAAGGACAGCGAAGGCAGAAACAGTCTGCTTAAAGAACTGATCCAGAAGTATGCCCTGGCAGAGCGGAAACTTGCGGAACTCAATAATAGTCTCATGGAAAAACAGCGGCAGTTGGATGAAGACCTGCAGGCTGCGGCTAAAATTCAGGCTGCACTGCTGCCGCAGCATCAGCCCTTAACAAGTAATACAAAAATCGCATGGAAATTTTATCCCTGCGACCGTATTGGCGGGGACATCTTCAATGTCGTGGCTTTGGGAGATGACTATATGGCTATATATATGCTGGATGTCAGTGGTCATGGGGTTCCTGCGGCGATGGTGACGGTATCGGTGTCTCAATTCCTTCAGCAGAACAGCGTGTTGCTGACCCGAAAATCTTCCAGCCTGCTGCAAAAGCCCGCGCCGCCACAGCAAGTCCTGAGCGCCATTGATGATGAGTTTCCCATTGAGCGATTCAATAAATTCTTCACAATGGTTTACATGGTGCTGAATATCCACACCGGACAACTGATTTACAGCAGTGCAGGGCATCCGCATCCGATTCTGATTAGCGCTGAGGGTCAGGTGGAATACCTTGACAAAGGCGGCACCATTATTGGAGTGGGAAACAGGATTCCTTTCGAAGAGGGAGAAAAACAACTATGTCCGGGAGACAAATTGATTTGTTTCACCGACGGCATTGTGGAATGCATGAACCAAAACGGTGATTTTTATGGAGAGGAGCGATTCTTTGCCCGGCTTCTGATGTTTCGGGACAGACCTGTTGACGATATACTTGAGGAAGCAATTAGAGATGTCATGGAATTCGGCGACCAGCAAAAACCCAATGATGACATCAGTCTGCTGGCCATAGAGTTTATCTCTTCAGCGCCATGACGTTTAGAAAGGAATGTAATAAATGCAGCTTAAAAATAAAATGGTTGGTGACATTCTGGTCCTTTGTCCCATATCCTCTTCCATTGATGCGTCGGTATCCATTTTGTTCAAAGGACAGATCGTCGATTGGATACAAAAAGGATATCAGCGGATTGTACTGGATCTGTCAGAAGTGGAATTTATGGACAGCAGTGGTTTGGGCGTTGTGATTTCCTTGACGAAAACCGCAAGTCGGAAAGATTCTCTGGTGTTGTGCAACCTGCATAAGGCTGTGAGAAACCTGTTTCGGATAACCCGGTTTGATCTGGTGATTTCAATTTATGATTCTCTGGAAGATGCTTGCCGGAATATGAACCATTGACAGTTAAAACAAAACAGTACCTGGCATTCACCGTTATCATGGTATTGACCATGGTATTGACCACGGCTGCTTATCGACTGACCGGCCGCAAATGGATTCTTTACCGGAATGGAGAGAGCCTGTTTTTTGCGGAACGGTTTCCAGAGGCCATCCCCCTGTTGAGTCAGGCCATTCAAAGCGGCGTACAGCGACCAGAAGCAGCACTGTATCTCGCAGATGCCTTTATGGCAACCCTGAAATTTGAAGATGCCATGTCCGTGTATCAGGCTTTGATTTGCCAGGTACCGGACCATGAAGCTGCATTGTGGCGACTATCCGGTTTGTATGAACAATTCGGGCAGTTTCAGGATGCCTTGACTATTGCCGACCGGTTGCTGAAAAAAAATCCCAAAGATGCTTCAGTGATGCTTCGCATGGCCCGGCTGTATCAAAATATCCAGTCATATACCCAGGCTGAAAATCTGTATCGGATACTTGTTAGCCGGGTTCCCAATTTTGTTCATCTTCAAATGGAGCTGGCTGAAACTTTAACCTTGCAGAAAAAATATACCGAAGCGGCTTTACTCTATCAGGATATTCTGACAAATCATCCCCATGATCGCAGCGCCCGCATTCAATTGGCCCGGATGCTTTTCTGGAGCGGCAGGCCTGATGATGCAATTTCCGAATACAGCATGGCATTGGGAGAAAACTTATGAATCGAAATGGGTATTGGATTGGTTTTATCCTGTTTATACTAATGGCCCCCATTCTCTGCGCCCAGGACAAACCGTCTCCGCCGCTTCTGAATGTTATGGACCCGGATTATCTCAATCGGCCCCATGATTCAGAAAAAGCGACAATACCTGATTGGCAGGCCAGGTGGGAACTTGCCCGGATTTTAAGTTATGTTAAAAAATATCAAGAATCAATCGTAGAGTACGAGCGAGTGCTGTCTGAACGACCTGATCTTTCGGAAGCCAGACTTGAAATGGCAAATGTTTTAAATTGGATGGGTTCTCATGAGAAAGCAATCCGTATTTATGAAGAATTTCCTTCTGATAAACTGGATGATCGCACCCGGATTGCAATGGCGGATATTTATCTGGAAAAAAAACAATACGACAAGGCAATTGCGTTGTATCAAAACTATCTGGATACCCATCCCCAGGATCACCAGATACGGGCTAAGCTGGCGGATGCATTAAGCTGGATCGGAAAATACGCCGAGGCAATCGCTATTTACAAAAAAATCCTGGCCCAGGTACCCAATGACATTCAGATCCGACGCAAGTATGCATTTGTGCTGATCTGGAACAATCAACATGACTCTGCAATCACTGAATTGCGTAAAACTCTGGATCCATGATTGCCAGAATTAGACTATCCAACCTGGATTTTTGAATGCAGATTACCTTTCGGATATCAATCATGAACCGATATATTCGCCTGCCAAAATATCTATTGGTCTCGTTTCTTGTTGGAATGAGTCTGATCTTGATTACCAGCGCTGGTTATGGGCAGGAGAACCTTTTTTCTGTTGATGGTGTAATTTCTGACACTGATGCGCGCCTGGCGCTTGCGCGACTGCTTTCCTATAACCCCGAAACACTTGATATGGCTGGGGTTGAATATCTCAGAGTCATTGGCGAAGCGCCAGACAGGTACGACATCCGTATCGAACTTGCCGATGTATGGATTCGCCAGGAACAATACGACAAAGCCGCTGCTGAACTCAGTCAGGTTCTGACCATGTCTCCGGCGCATACCGGGGCTATGGTCAAACTGGCGCAGATTGAGGCTGCACAAGGCCATGCCAGGGCTTGTCGGCGACTGTTTGAAAAAGCCTTGACCATTAGCCCCACCACAGATCCAATTTTGTTGTCATACACCGAAGCCATGAATATGTGGGGCGATTTCTACCGGATTGAAACTATTTATCGCAATCATCTGAATCATTATCCAAATGATGACGATATCCGTCTAAAACTTGCTAACCTCCTGGTTAGCGCCCAGCAGTATGAGTCTGCAGAAGGACTGTACACAAACCTTCGCTATCGCGGGTATTCAGAACCAGACATTGTTCTGGCTTTGGCCAAACTGCATGTTGAAAAAAAAGATTTTGACGTGGCGCTGGCAGAAATCGAAAAATTGCTGAATCCGATATCTGCAATCCAGGCTACCCCGATCAAGGTTTCGAATACGGCAGAATGCCGTATCAGTATGCTACCGATGACACTGGTACCTGCAGCGGCTCCGATTGAGGTTTCGAACACGACAGGAGTTCATGTTTCCAGAGCACTTGCGCTGAAGGCCGATATTTTCTACCGGCAACGTCGATATGCTGAAGCCATTCCGGTATTTACGGCTTTGACTCGACTTCCGTATTTTGCCGCGGCTGGCTGGACCGGACTGGGCAGATGCCACCGTCAACTGGCTGAATCGGATTCCGCCCATCAGGCACTGGCCCGGGATGCCTTCGTTCAAGCTCTGAAGCTGGCACCGGATTCGTCGCAGGTAAAGTACGAACAGTCCAGCGAAAATGTTCTAAACGATTCTTATGTCGATGCGCTGATGACGATTGCAACAGCTTCCCCAATGAAGGGAGTGGTGTGGGCCGGATTATACACAGAAAACGGACATCCGGAGATTGCCATCCGTTTATATCGGAAAATATTGAGTGTAGATACGGAGTGTTTTCCAGCCCGACTGGGTCTGGCGGAAAACCTGGCTTTTTCCGGCCAGTATTCGGAATCACTGAATCTGTTCGAATCGCTTTCCAACGATTTTCCGGGGAATTCAAAGATATGGATTTCATGGGCGCGGGTTCAGTCCTGGAATAAAGACTACGACGCTGCCATTGAAACTTACGATACCATTCGCGCCGCCAGTATATCTCTTGGTTTCAATGATCCGCTGCCGGTTCGGGAAAGCGCCAGGGTGGCGGTCTGGGCAAAACGAATGGATTCGGCCATGCAGCGGTATCGCTCTTTGCTCATTCCCAGGCTGGATGTTTGTCTTGCCGACGCGCTTAAATCCCTGACAGCAATGTATCCGGCTCTGGAGCCATTGTGGAAACATGTTCAGGATCAAGCGGACAAGGGATCTGTCTATACGGGTTATGAATATGTCGTCGATCAGATTTCAGAGTTTCGATCAACCGCAGATGTTGCGGCGCTTGAGGCGCTAAGAATCGAATTGCTGCCGGTCTATCGCATTCAGAAATGGGCTGTTCTTGAGAGCACGGCCAAATGGCTGGCCTGGAACAAGCGATTTGTTCCGGCCATGGAAGCATACAAATCCCTTCTATCTTTTGAACCGGGAAACCAGGAAGCCTTGTTTGACGATGCACAGGTCAAATGCGCCCTTGGGCTTTGCGACAAAGAGGCTGAACTGTATCAGACTCTGATGACCCATGATCCGACCAATGTCATGGCCAGGCGGGCGCTTGAACGGCAGCAGATTCGCCAAAATCCCATAGCAGGTATTAAGGCAAGGCTCTGGGATGAAGAAGGCTATGGGGTTCTGTCGCAGATATCCCGCCGGCAAATGGATGCTTTTGCCGATTTACCGATACGGGGTCGGTATCATCTGAGGGCTGAATTGAATCACTGGCTGGAATCTCCGAAATCGGATGCGCCGTCACAGGATGCTTATGGTCATACGCTGGAAGCTGGAGGCGTGATCAACCCCTGGCTGGCAGGCCAATTGCGCTGGACCCATAAAACCTACACGGAAAATGATTTGGGCCAGACTGACACAGGGCTGGCTTCAATCCGCCTGAATTTCTGGAACCTGGCCAAAGTCAGGCTGGATTTTGAACGAACAGATGAAATAGCTAACGAATTTGCACTTAATCAGGCAATCCAGGCGGATCACTGGAAAATAGATGTCGCCTCTAACCTGACCCGAAAGCTGGAGGCAGGGGCAAAAGCCGAATATCTGAATTATTCGGATGATAATACAGGGCAAATGGTTTCCGCCTTTGCCGGATATGCATTTACCGATCATCCCCGAATATTTAAAACCATCCTGACCCAAACTTATCGCAATACTGCAAACAACAATATTTTTAGCTATGATAATGGCGTTCTGTTCAATATCATTCATCCATACTGGGTGCCCAAAGATATTTGGGAAAGCGCCCTTACTTTGGAATGGTATCATGACCTGTCTTATGAACTCTTCTGCGGTGCGCCGCTGCATTACTACGATATTCGGACTTCTTGTGGAACCGATAGTCAGAATAACGATATGGCAAGTCTGGAGGCGGACTGGCATAACGAGTTCAGCGACCATTGGGCATTTGCCCTCAAGGCCATGATTCATTGGTCCAGAGAGTGGAATGCTAATGGGTTTTGGGGAGAATTGCAGTATCAGTTTTAGCAGAGAAGAAATTATGGATATTAAATTATTGCGAATTCATGGGGCGGGATGGATTGGGGTTACGAGCGTAGCGACCATGCTCATGATTTTTACATATCTGATTGGTAGAACAGCGCTGTTTTTCATTGCGCCTTATGCCTGGTATGAAAAAATCGTGGCGGCCCTGTTGCTGCTTGCCGAATTTTTTATTCTGATTCACGGATTCGGTTATTTTCTGAACATTCTCCATGTATCCACGCATTCGGCAACAGAAAAAGATGTGCAAGTACGCGATCTGCCCATGCCCCAAACTTATCCGCCAGTAGCCATAATCGTTTCTTCATACAAAGAGCCCCTTAATGTGGTTCGAGATACCCTGACCTGTTTTTACAACCTCACCTATCCCAACAAACACCTCTATTTTCTGGATGACACGCGATATGATACTGCTTGGGACACTCCGGAAAATATGGCTGAGTATCGAAGCCAGATTGATCAATTGTGCCAGGATATCGGCATTCATCTTTTTCGCAGAAAATGGCGTGGAGCCAAAGCTGGAATGATCAATGATTTTCTGGATTTTGTTGATGGCAATGTTCGCGATGATTTTTATTTTCATCCTTTTGGACCTATGAAAAAAACTGAAAAAGAAAAATATATCATTGTTTTTGACGCGGATATGAATCCATTTCCGGATTTTGTGGAACCTTTGGTCGCCATCATGGAAAACCAGCCCAGGCTGGCATTCATTCAGACGCCACAATACTATTCCAATTTCGAATTCAATCGGGTGGCCCGGGCATCCGGGCTTCAACAGGCCATATTTTATGAGTATATCTGTGAGGGAAAGAGTCTTCAGGATGCCATGTTCTGCTGTGGCACCAATGTGATGTTCCGCAGGGAAGCCCTGGATGCGGTCGGCGGGTTTGATGAATCTTCCGTGACTGAAGATTTCGCCACGTCCCTTAAATTCCATGTTGCCGGCTGGTCTTCCCAGTATCTCAATCGGGTTTGCACTTTTGGCATGGGGCCGGAGGATCTGGGGGGATATTTCAAGCAGCAGTTTCGCTGGGCGCTGGGAACAGTTGGGCTGTTTCGAACAATTATAGGGGACTTTATTCGGGATACATCCATATTGTCGGCAATGAAATGGTGGGAGTATTTTCTGTCCGGGAGCCATTATTTTGTTGGGTGGGTTTTTATGATCATGGTCTATTGTCCGATTCTCTATTTGTTTGGTGATGTTCCCAGCTATTTTGCCAGGCCGGAGATTTATTTTCTGCTCTTTGTCCCCTACATGGTACTGTCGTTATCCATGTTTGTCAGTACAATGCACCAACGCCGCTATAGCCTGATGGAACTGGGACAAGGAATTCTTTTGAACGCCATCTGCTTTCCGATATTCATGAAAGCCTCTCTTCTGGGAATTCTGGGGGTTAAAGGCACGTTTGGCATCACGCCCAAGGGGCAGAGCCGTGCGTTGCCACTTTGGGGCTTATGGCCTCAGTTGACGAGCGCGTTCCTTTGTTTCAGCGCGTTGGTGTGGGGCGCTCATCGTCTCTATTTTGAACGGGAACCAGTGGGCGCTATTGTCATGAATATGCTCTGGTGTACCTATCATTTTATTATCCTGTCCATGACGCTGTATTTCAACCATCCCCAGGAGGACTCGTGAAATGAAATGGTTAGCGGCTGTTCTGTGCAGCATGATTTTGATCGGATGCAGGTCCCCATCTTTTACACAACAGCCATTTTTATGGGGAATAGCCCTGGACGGCTACCCGATTGAAGCGGTCCGTCTGAAATCGCTCATGGCCGATACCGGTATCGCGCCCCGGATTGTGACATTTTTTCTGCAATGGCCAAAATCTACTGAGACCATGCACTTTCCCGAACAGACACTGACCGCTGTCTGGTCTGTTGGGGCCATTCCCTGCCTGACATGGGAACCCATGATCATCGAAGATGAAAAAGAAACCATCATTTCCCACACCACAATCTCCGGAGGTGAATATGATACCTTTTTGAAAGATTTTGCCCGGGCCGCCAAAACCTGGGGCAGACCGATAATCATCCGCTTTGCCCATGAAATGAATTCACGAAGATACCATTGGGGGACCACAGAAGCAGATTACGGCCCGGACAGTCCGAAAATCTATCAGAATATGTTCCGGCATCTTGTGTCGATATTCCGGCAGGAAGGCGCTGACAATGTGTTGTGGGCTTTCTGCCCCAATGCGGAATCGGTTCCCAGCACTTCCACAGATCCGCAGGCCGGCTGGAACCAGGCTACTGTCTATTACCCTGGCGATGCATTCGTGGATATTCTCGGCATGGATGGCTACAACTGGGGCGCCACTCAAACGCTGAAAGCCAACGGTTGGCAGAGCAACTGGCGATCTTTTGAATCCATATTCAGTAAACTGCATCAGGAATTGCGGACAATTTCATCAACAAAACCAGTATTTGTGTTTGAAACAGCTTCAACCGACCAGGGCGGAAACAAGGGGCAATGGATTCAGGATGCGTTTAAGGCCATCGACGAATGGAATCTTAATGGCGTAGTCTGGTTTGAAGTCAACAAAGAGCTGGACTGGTGTCTTGGATCCGGCACGTCTCCGGAACATCTTGCATGGCTGAGTTCCAGGCTATCGCCGGCCCAGACGTGGGCGACCGGCCTGGTTTCAGACCGCAGATTGAAGGGAAACGGGAAATAGGGCTTCGCTATTTTGTTATCGTATGGATATACAACATCACCATGGCGTTGTAATTGGTGTACTGTTTTTCCTCCAGGGTATTGATTGCGCTGAGATAAGGGATAACGGCATCGGTGTCGAGCGCAACTTTCAGCACATCTATGGAAACCTCTGATCGGACGGCTTCACGCAACTGATCCAGATTCAAGGTTTGAAGAATAATTTCTTGGCCTTGACGGTCTGCTTTTGTCTGCTCATACAGGGCATCCAGGTGTTTTAGATTCATAATAAGATGGCGTTTCATATCTTCGAACAGAACGATTTTCAGTTGGTCATAATCCTGACTGGTACGTCTTCCAAGCCGGGAAAAATATGGTATCAGATGATTGAGATAAATGAGAATCCCTTTTTTTAGCATGACTGCATCTTTAAAAAGGCTTTCCAGCAGCCTGCCTGTCGATTCAAATTCAGACAAATCTACATTCACGGAGCTTGTATCTGTGTGGATATAAATTGGATATATGATATTTTCGGGATGTTCCATTTGAATGCCGTAAAGCTGTCCCTGCACCTCCTCATCCCATTTATTCCACATGATTTTTCCTCGGGTGTAGGTTCGACCGGAAAAGTAAAACGGCAAATGCAAATGAACCCATTCCGCATTTTTCAGGAGTTCCCTGCTGACCACCCAGTTGGGAATCACGATCTTCAGTCCCTTAAACGTAATATCCATCGGAATGTATTCAAAACAGGATAGATCGCTCGTCCTGGAACCAAGAAAAGGAAGCAGAAGCGATTCAAACTCTAAACGCTTTTCCAGCCGTTTATCAGAGTTGCGGGTTTCATTGGACATGTTGGAATTATATCGCAATGGGATAGAAAGTCAATTACTATACTTTAATTTGACACCTCAATAGGAGGAAATGTGGTATTTTTACGGAATAGCATATTGCAAGGATTGCTCTATACATTTACTTTTATACCTTTAATTCTGCTTTATTCAGGCAACATTCCTGTCGTTTGGGCGGCGGGTAAGCCCCCAATTCCTCGCTCAGGGGTCTATCTGGGGGGCATACTCATGGCAGGTCAGACACCAATGTATCAGTTAAACAGAAACTCCGGTTTTCGTCATGCATTATTTATGGAGTTTTTAAAATTTCCTGATGTGTTGGATGTCCAGGGAAGCGACCATGCAAAGATCATCGACTTCATCAATATGTGCAAGGCCAGTGGTGCCATGCCTGTCTTGACTCTGGAAACCTCCGCTGGGCTGAATTCCTATAATTTGGAGCAAATCAGCCAATTCGCCGTTTGGCTCAAAGAGTTTGATGTTCCAATGTTCTTGCGCTGGAACCACGAAATGAACGGTAGTTGGTATCCCTGGGGGCAGCAACCAACGCTTTATATCTCAAAATACAAGGAATTTGCAGAAGTTATCCATGCGAATGCCAAGAATGTGGTTATGGTGTGGACCCCGAACCAGGGTTGGGGATATCCCTGGACTGGTGGACAGTACGCCATACAACCCAACTCGCCGGACTTCCCCCTCCTCGATACGAACAAAGATGGTAGGCTTACTGAAGAAGATGATCCTTATGGCCCCTACTATCCAGGTGATAATGCAGTGGATTGGGTCGGTTTCAGCTTTTACCATTGGGGTAACACGCTGAACGGATACAATGAAATTCCATTCGCAGGAAAATGGGGATTGATCAATGGTATCAACAACCCCATCCCGAATTTCCATGATATCTTCGCCAAAGGGCACAACAAACCCATGATGATAGCCGAGACTTCCGCCCTCTACGATCCGAACAACGTCAATGGAGGAGGAGCTTCGGAATCTGACATCAAGAAAGAGTGGATCAAGCAGGTTTATAATCTATCCGCCCCAGGTACTGCCTCCCTCACGGTTAATTTCCCAATGCTCAAGGCCATATTCTGGTTCAGCCAACTGAAATACGAGCAGGAAGTCAATGGCCCAGTGGACTGGCGGCTCGATTCCAACCAGGAAATAAGCACATATTACGCTGCAATCACTACGGATCATTTATTTCACAAGGCTATATTCAGGGCCGACTCCCTTTCCATTCTTTCAGCGCCCACAACGATCCGGCCAGGGCTGCAATATGTCATCAAGATAGAATACTCCGCTATAACCAAGAGAGACATCATGGTGAATCTGCTGGATTCCACAAACTATGGATGGCATGGTGGTCAGCAAGTCACGGTTGCGGCAGGTAGAGGCGTACTCTCCCTGAACATTACGGTCTTGCCCAACACGCCAGTAGGTACTGAGTATTTTTGGGACGCAATTACCGTTCCTGATGGAGGAAATTGGATGAGTGCACTGGACAGGGAACAAATGAGTGTTTCCGTTATTTCGGCTGCGAGCGGAAAGGTCAAAAAAAAGAGTTCTACGGATTCACTACCGGTGAACTGAAGGATCAGCCCAGATGGTAATTTATGACTATAAATCTGATTTTAAAGGATTTATGTTAAACATCAATCTAAAAAGCAAGGAAATACGATGAAAAAACTGGCCGTTTTCGCAGGTCTTTTGGCTATGGCTTGTGTCGTGCCCTCTATGGCAAGAGCCAACGACACCGTGACATTTTGCTGGCAAATGCAGGCTACTCCAAAGACTATCGTCTGTTTTAATGTCGAATCCAAAGATTTTACATCAAGTCTGACCGGTTTTACCTTGGTACCCGGCGAGTCCAGCAATGGGGCTTACGGCAGTGCTGCAAACGATACCATAGCAGGTAATATTGCTATGGCCTGGACCAGTGGGTGTATTAACTACACCGCCAGGATCAACCTTACTACTCTCGCTGGAAACTGGCAAAATGGTATGGGCGACAAGGGAACGCTTACTCCTGTTGCTTTCCCAGGGTATTAGAACCAATTGGATTGTTTCCGGTGCGAAACTAAATCGAATGGCCAAGGAGGATAAAATGACAAAGAAGTTGGCGGCGGCAGTGCTTGCTATGGCACTGGTTAGTGCAGTCCCGTGTCTTTCCTATGCAGGTGGCATTGGTGTCTTTTGCTGGACATTGGCACCCTATGATAATATTTTGTGTTTTGATGTAGATGTTAAGGGTTTCGCCATAAAACTGACTGGAACCGACAAGATGCCAGATACATCAATAGACGGAGCATACGGTGCTGTGGTCTTTGACAACACCGCCGGGGTTATAGTGATGGATTGGACCAGTGGAGGAATCAGTTATACCGGTCGTATAGACACTATCACGCTCACTGATGGTTACTGGTTGGATAGTAATGGATACGAAGGTGGTCTCTTTTTTCTCGGATCGGGACCTCAGTCTCTTAAATCGTTAGTAAACCATTGCATTTTCCATTCTCCTCAATTATTTCGGAGGCCGCGAGCAGGCTGAAGTTATCCGTAATCACCTTCCTGCCTTTTCCACGGCTGCCCGTGCGGCCGTGGTGATACTTCCCCAGTCCTGATATTCAACCGCACTTGTGGTGCAAAGCCATGACCCGCCAACACAGGCGACATTTTTCAGAGCAAGGTAATCTCGGTAATTTTCGAATGTAATACCACCGGTGGGACAGAAAGTAATCCTGGGAAAGGGACCGGCAATAGCCTTGAGCGCCTGAACCCCTCCTGCCACCTGGGCCGGGAAAAACTTGAAATAATCATACCCCAATTCGATGCCTGTCATCAGCTCAGATACGGTGGCGATACCGGGAATCAGAGCAATTTCTCCCCGATTGGCCGTTTCCAGAAGTCCGGGGGTTAGTCCTGGACTGATGGCAAACACTGCACCAGCAAGGGTTACAGCTTTTAAGTCGGCTTCGGAAGTCACTGTACCAGCACCGACTATAGCTTCCGGCACATCCCGGCTGATCGCTGCAATGGCATCCAGGGCGGCCGGTGTACGCAGTGTGATTTCAAGCACCCTGACCCCGCCAGCCAGCAATGCCATGGCTATGGGCACGGCATGCTCCAGTCTTTCGATAACCATGACAGGGATCACTGGCCCCTGTCGCATCACCTTTTCCGGCGCAATCTTCCAATGTCGCTGGTTCATGGTTTCTCCTTCTCCGGCTCGGAGGCGCGGATTGTTTCTTCATCGTAAGAGTAAATGGAACTGGCGCCTTCTTCCGCACCAGACAGCTCCCTTCTGAGCGGAGCAAAAATCTGCCGACCCAGACCGAATTTATGTGAAGATAGATCAAACGGCGCATATTGCCTGGATTCAAGCTCTATGTCGCTGACTTTGAGTTCAAGGCTTTTGGCTCGGACATCGATCCTGATGATGTCTCCATCCAGCACCTTGGCCAGCGGTCCCTTGCATACCGCCTCGGGTGTCAGGTGAATAGCGGCCGGCACCTTGCCGGATGCCCCAGATAGCCGTCCATCGGTGACCAGTCCCACAGTATATCCCCGCTCCATGATGATGCTGAGAAAAGTGATCAGTTTATGCAGTTCGGGCATGCCAATGGCCCTGGGTCCCTGGAAACGTACCACCGCTACCATATCCCGGTTGAGTTTGTCTGCGTTAAACGCCTCGGCTAGTTCATGCTGGCTGTTGAAAACCAAGGCCGGAGCTTCCACCACGGTATCCACGCCGTCTGTCAGAGCGGAAATCTTGATGACGGCGCGGCCGAGATTGCCGGAAAGAATCCGTGTGCCGCCCGTCGCAGCAAAGGGCTGGTCCGCCGGTCGGATGACATTCCGGTCAACAGACGTTTCCGGACCTTCCGACCAGACCACCTGGCCATTTTCAAGCTCCGGCTTTTGGGTGTATCGTTTCAGCCCAGGGCCGGCCACAGTGAGAACATCGCTATGCAGATGTCCGGATTGCAGTAGTTCCCGAATGAGCAGCGCAGTGCCGCCGGCCTCCTGAAAGTTGTTGATGTCACCCGGTCCGTTGGGATAAATACTCACTAATTGCGGTACGACATCCGAAAGGTCGGAGAAATCATCCCAGTTGATACACACGCCGGCGGCCCTGGCAATAGCCACCAAATGCAGGGTCTCGTTAGTGGAACCTCCCGTAGTCAGCCACGCCACGATGGCGTTGACCACGGATTTCTCATTGACTATATGGCCGATGGGGGTATAGTTCCCGCCAAGATGGGTTAGGGAGCAAACCGTGGCGGACGCGGCCCGGGTCAACGCCTCGCGCAGGGGCGTGCCGGGATGGATGAAGGTGGTGCCGGGAAGGTGCAGGCCCAGCACTTCAGCGATCAGTTGGTTGGAGTTGGCAGTACCGTAAAATGTGCAAATACCGTCTCCATGATAAATCCGGCATTCATAATCGTGGAGCAATGTCTCTTTGCTGATTTCACCCCGGGCATAGCGTTCACGGGCCTTTGTTTTTTCCCTGTTGGAAATCCCCGAGATCATGGGACCTGCGGGGATCATGATGAAAGGGAGGTGACCAAACTGCAGCGCACCCATCAGCATACCGGGCAGAATTTTGTCGCACATTCCCAGCAGCACGGCCCCTTCAAACATATTGTGGGACATGGCGATTACCGTGGACATGGCGATGACATCCCGGCTGATGAGACTCAGGTCCATGCCCGCCTCCCCCTGGGTAATCCCGTCGCACATGGCTGGCACGCCGCCGGCGACTTGGGCGGTTCCGCCCGCTGCCGCCACCGCATCCTTGATGACGGCTGGATAATCCACAAAGGGATGATGGGCCGAGAGCATGTCGTTGTATGCCGAGATGATGGCAATGTTGGGGGTGTGGTGATTTAGCAGACACTGCATATCCTTTTCGGTGCTGACGGCCAGTCCGTGAGCCAGGTTGCTGCTGGATAATCGGAGCCTGAACGGCCCCTTCCCCCGCGCCTGCTCCAGATGAAGCAGATACTGTTCGCGGTGCGCCTTGCTGCGTTCAATGATTCGTTCTGTAACTTTTTGGACCACATTGTTCATGGATTCTCTCCTTTGTCAGGCAGGATTATCGGATAAACACAAGAAAGTATGCCGCCTTATTGTTAGCCGGATGTGGGTGCCCACCAAATCGTAACCGGCACCTTTTTCTGGCCCAAAATTGCCCGGATGGGCATCTCTTCCGGCGACTCTCCAGCAATAGCCGTTTCATAGACCTGCCGTTTCTTTTCGCCAACAATATGCACAAATATTCGCCGGGAATTCAGAAGCGCCGGCAGGGTGAGGGTCATTCGATCGTGGGGTGCCGCAGGCGGAGAAACAGCCATGCAGATTATATCCGAGGTCATGTCCAGCGCTCCGCGTAGCGCTGCTGCGCCCGGAAACAGCGAGGCAGTATGGCCATCGTCACCCATGCCCAGAATCAGCAAATCATGCGGCGCGGGTATCTGACGGATACGCGTCGCGCATGCCGCTTCACCCGCTCCGACAGTGCCATCCAGCGTTTTCAGGCCGATGAACCTGGCGGCGGCCGCCTTGTTTTTCAGCAGGTGTGTGCGGACCATATACTCGTTGCTGTCGGGGCTGCCAGTATCTACCCAGCGTTCATCTGCTAAAGAGATAACCACCTTCTCCCACGTCAAATCTGCACCGGATAACACTTCAAACAGCGCCACCGGTGTTGTGCCGCCGGAAACCACCAGGCTGGCCCTGCCTCGGCGCTGAATTCCCTCATTCAGCAGATGCAGGATCAGTTTCGCCATCTGACGGGTCAGATCGGCGGCATCTTCAAACACCTTGAATTCCCTATGAAAATCAGTCATCACAGCCTCCTATTCCGCCCATTCCCTGTCGTCCTTAGCCAGCAGGGAGTGAGCGGCGATCGGGCCCCAAGAACCAGCCGGGTAGGCCCTGATCGGCGAGTTCTGTCCGGCCCAGGCATTCTGGATGGAATCGATCCATTTCCAGGACCATTCGACCTCGTCCCTATGAATAAACAGTGCCTGGTCACCATGCATGGCTTCCAGCAACAGGCGTTCATATGCATCGGCAATCCGTTCATCCTTGAATGCTTTGAAAAAGCTCAGATCCAGCAACGTTGACTGGAGCCGGACCCCGATATCGATCCCAGGTACCTTGTTCAGCATCTCGATTTCCACCCCCTCGTCAGGCTGAAGCCGGATGATCAGTTTATTGGGGGGCAGATGTTTGTAGCTTTCCCTGAAAATGTTGTGAGGCTGCTGTTTGAAATAGATGAGTACTTCGGAGCGTTTGGTTGCCATCCGCTTTCCGGTCCGCAGGTAAAACGGGACACCGGCCCATCGCCAGTTGTCGATATCCGCCCGGATGGCTACGAAGCTTTCCGTTGCGGAGTGCGGATTTCCGTCTTCCTCATCCAGATAGCCTGGAACTGCACTGCCTTCAATGAAACCCGCCCCATATTGACCTCGGACGGCCTTTTCGGCCACATTGTCCTGGGTGATGGGGCGAAGCGCTTTCAGGACTTTGAGCTTTTCGCCTCGGATGCTGTCCGCCTGAAGGCTGGCTGGCGGTTCCATGGCCACCAGGGTCAATATCTGCATCAGGTGGTTCTGCACCATATCCCGGAGTTGACCGGACTTATCGAAATACCCCCAGCGCCCCTCGATGCCCACCGACTCGGCTACTGTGATCTGGATGTGATCGATGGTGTTGTGGTCCCAGTTTGTGGTAAAGAGGGAATTGGCAAACCGGAGCACAACCAGGTTCAGAACGGTTTCTTTTCCCAGGTAATGGTCAATGCGATACACCTGGTTTTCCTGAAACACCTGGGCCACAGCATCGTTGATTCCCATAGAGGATTCCAGGTTGATGCCGATGGGTTTTTCCAGGACCACTCGTGTTTCGGGGGTAACTAGTCCTGCCTGATTCAGACCCTGACAGATGTTTCCGTACAATGAGGGTGACACAGCCAGATAATTGACCATTACCCGCTCATTCTGATCAACGACCTCCTGCAGCCGGCTGTATTGGGCGCCATCGGTCATGTCCACATTGACATACCGGCATCTGGCCAGAAGCGCGTCAACTGGCGCGCTGTCCAGCGGTTCTTTGACAAAGGTATCCAGGCTTTCCCGGACCTTTGCCAGAAACCCTTCCTGTGTCAATTCATGACGCGCAACGCCCACAATTCGGGTTGCGGGTTCCAGCAATCCCGCCTTTTCCAACTGGTACAGGGACGGAATCAATTTGCGCCTGGCCAGGTCGCCAAGAGCCCCGAATATCAAGAAAACGCAGGGCTTGAAATGTTTAGTATTTTCCATTAATAATCTCCAGAATGTTATGGGGTTGGGTTGTAGCTTGCAAAAACAATTCCTTCATTACATACAGACTATGACTATGATGTCCGGCTTCCGCACTCGCAGCCGCTTGAGAAAAGGGTTTTTTATCAAGGTAGGACAGCCTGTTTACCCGACTGCCCCCCCGCATTCCTATCCATCCGGAATTACCGCACCGTGTTCCTCAATACGGGTGGTTGGCTAAACCTTACCCGAAAGGGACTCTCACCCTGCAAGAAGCGCCAAGCTTGGCTTGGCGCGCTAACGACAAGTTCAGCGGCCTCAGTTCGCTGCAACGCTTGGTTAGGCGGCGTTCAGACAGCAATTTTTTTCTCTCCTATATCTCAAGCATAGTTTCGTAGGATTAATGACAATCCCTCATGTAGTGTCATCCAATCTGAACAATGGGTTACCACCCATCCTACCGGGCTTTCTCTTTTTAATCATCTGTTGATAACTTGCCCTGATTTTTCCTGATTTTTTGGCAAAAGAGAAATAAGAGATCTCAGAGTAGAGTTTACAACATCAGAATTCGGAAAATATTTACGGATATCAGGATCAAGCATTATCGAACCTTCTTCCAATGCAAAATACTGAACATTTACCGTTCCGTCCTGCTCATAAATTTTTACAGTATGTCCCTGTCTGTACGCCTGATAATATTTTCCCCTTACGCCTTTCTCGCCTGTAAAATCATATTCCCCCAGCATCTCATTATTTCCTGAGATCATTTTTTTATCTTTATTCTTCATATATTTTTCGCTCCGATTTGACTGCTTTGCGGGAATTGATAATGCCGATGACAATTTTATTATTCCCGACTGTTTCAGTATGAGCAACAATCAGTATTCTGTTCTTCGATGACATTCCGATACTTATCCACCGTTCTTCATTTTCGGAATGATATTCATCAGGGAAAGTAACCAGAAAAGGATCATTGAAAACTGTTTTGGCTTCCTCAAAGCTGACCT
>CAIMCT010000529.1 GCA_903839535.1 uncultured Desulfobacteraceae bacterium | reverse complement strand
CCGAAACGATGATCAAGGCCGTATATTCTTTATTGGAAATCACCTAACTGCTCAACTGCCTGGCCTGGCTTATAATATCTTGTCCCGCGTTTTCCCTTTGATTTGTCTGAAATCAGCATATCTTTTATAACCCACTTGGAAAAAAGCCTTGATGCCGCCAGTGTATCAATATTGGCGATTTTACAGAGATCAGCATTCGTCATAAATCGGTTGCGATCGAGCCAATCGCTTACCTGTTCCCAAATAGGTGGACGTTCTTCATTCAGAAGGACGACCATAACCCCATCCTGCTTGAGGAAAGGGCGAGTGGAGTACATTGGCGGATACAAGCCAACCGCTCGCATGGTGGAGAACATCATGCGGACACCTTCGCCAGCATCAATGTTTGGTGGAATGGGAAATTCCCGCAGGTGATTAACTATCAGGGCGTTGCGGCTCAAAGAACCCGCCGTCTCCAGATTCTCCGGCCTTATGGCTCCAGGGAAAAGGCCAGGGCTTTCAACTTCTATATGGTTATCGAAAATGCGGATATGGATATCGCGGTTGATATGGTAATCGCGGTGAATAACCGCATTGGTAATGGCCTCTTTAATAACACGGGTCGGATAAAGATGAACCGTTTCGAAGCCAGAGGCAGCTAATTTCAGACCACCGACAATCTCATTGATGACATAATCATACGCATACTCAATTTGACGGATAAGCGGGCCTGAAATGGTCTTGGGGGTCTTGATAAGATTGGGCACCGGGCCATGTTCAATTCGCGTTCCGGTATAATGGAATATGCGGATTGCCGCCTTATATGCCATGATTCCGGACGGATCTTCAGCAAACAACAGGACTGCCGCGCGGGTCGGTTGCAGGGTTCCACCCTGTTTCCTGGCAAGACCAATACGAAACATTCTGTCGCCGATATCTCCAGTTGTCAGCTTCCTTGTTTGGCAGTAGGTTTTCCAATATTCATTATCAAGCAATTCAAAAGGCGCCGGAACGGTCTCGGTTTCTGCGCTTATCACTCCATGGGCAAAACAAAGCTCATTCACCTCTCTTGCGGTCATTTCACTGATGCCGTGTTCGAGTCGCTTCCAAGTGCCATCCTCCACAACAGAGTGAACTTTGGCGCTCTTCATTACTTCCACGACAACAAGTGATCCTTCGGAGCCATCCCGCAGGACGCAGGGAATACTACGCCAGATTACTTCATCAAGCCGAGGAATAATGCTGTGTTCCACTTTCCGGCGCAGTTCATCAACTGCCTCCGGGTTCTCTTGAATCCCGAATAAACGGTCAACCCCCTTGGCTTTTTTAAAATCTTCCAAACCGAGTACCAAGAACCCACCTTCGGTATTTGCGAAGGCCACGACTGTTTCCAGAGCCTTATGAACCATCTTTCCGGAAACCCGTTTTGACTCAAAACGGATGGTTTCATCCTTAGAGCATAAATTCTGAACAATTGCAGATTGTTGAGAAACGATAGAATTATTTTTGGATTTTGCTTTCAAGTCATCTCCAGTGGCTCGGATAATAAACGAACATACAACAATTTGTATTTATAGCACTTTACAGGAAATAAAAGTTTATTATCATGCGCCCATGATAATAAACTTACTCATTTTCCTCCTCCTAAACTACCACAGCCTTTTTACTCCGCTTCTTTTTGGCCGAGGCGGGCGGCTCTTCGTAAAGTTCTTCCAGGTTGTGGGCGATGGCGAGAGATTTGTCTTTCTTGCATTTCTCCCGCACCCGGTCGGGCCAGATGCTGTAGGCCAAGTGCGCCCAGTCGTAGTCGCCTTTTTCCAGTTTCTCCCAGGTTTCCTTGAGAGTCTTCTTCCATTTGGGAAGCTGGAAGAGCTTCCAGAGCGGTGCGGCGGTGATCTGCACGCCGTCATTCAGATTCGGTTTCCAAGGGAGCCGGGCCACGCGGAGCAATTCGTCGCGGAACTCCTGCAGCTCGATCGCAAAATCCTGGAAGTTTTCCAGCTTCTTCTCATCATCGCGGCTGCGACCAATTCCATTCTGGCGCAAAGTTGTAAGCTCGACAGTTCTTAACCTCAAAAATCTAAAGTCTGCAAATGACTTCATACCTTGTTTGGCTAGTAAATATGAAGTTCCAAGACTTTGACTGTATGCAAACAGGGCAATCCCTTTTTGTGGCAGATTATAGAGAATTTTTGCTTTCGGTATTTTTAACATGTCGTATCTATTCACTATAAAGATATCGTTACTGTTAATTCCAAAACACTTTTCTGATAATCCATGTGTTTTAATTTCGGTTTTTTTCTTGTCAATGGCAGTAAAATTCTTTGTCTTGAATTCAATTTCAAAATCTAAAACATAAGCAGCAGACTGGACCATAGCACCGTCCATTACAGGCCAACCAAGATCCAATAGAGCGATCAAATGGGGCAGTACGACATTGACTCGTAGCCGCTCTAATTTTTTAGTCACCAAAAAAGCCCGTGAGGTAATTGCCCCAAGGCATCCAACGCATAAAGTAGCACCTCGCGAGATGAAACAAGCAAATAAATCTACATAACTATCAGGGAAATCTACCTTTAGACGCTCGAAGTTTTCTCGGGGTCCTAACCCAAAAGGCGGATTCATAAGGACAATGTCATATCGTTTTCTGCAAACGTCAATAAAAGCAAACCCTCTCGCTGCATCCTCTGCAAACAAACGCCTCTGATAACCATGCTCCCCGGCAACCTCAGCATACTCTTGCAAAGCCTGATAAAGCTTTTCCTCTGCCCCTTCCCAGAATCGTTCATCGGTAATGCCGGTGAAGTCTATCGGCAGTTCTGCCTGCTCCAGTTTTGTTATCGCATCGCCAAACATCCCTACCTGCTTAAGTTTTGGGACTGCCTTCCAGCGCCGTTTAGCCTCGGCGATGATGTCTCGAATTTCCTCCTCAATCTTCAACAGCGATCCAGCCTCACCGGCCAACTGCATCTTGTCGAAAACCTGCTCCAGCAAATAGCCAAGAGCCGGCTCCTCCAGGCGAGCGGTGAACTCTCGCAACAACTCCTTTTCTCCCGGCATCGGCTCGGCACAGACGATATTGGAACGGGTGATGCGCGGCCGATCGGTAGGTTTCACCCCCAGATTGTGCCAGCTCCGTTGGGCGCGAAGCCAGAGGGAAAGCCCTGCGATCTGCACGGCACGGGGATCAATGTCAATGCCGTGAATGTTGTACTCAATGATCAGGCGAGGCACATCGCGCAGAAAGGCTTCTTTGTCGGAGTATGTCTCGGTAAGCGGTTTCTGGCCCGCTTCACGGACAAAGGCAGCTCCCCCCAACCGCAGTTCCAGCTCCCATGCTTCGTCGTAAATCCTCTCGAACAAATCGAAGGAATACAGCCCAAAATGCATGGAACCGCAGGCCGGATCGAGCATTCGTATGGTACGCGGGTCCTTCAGCGGACGATGGGGGATGTGGACTGGCTGCCTGAGCAACTCTTCCTGGGAAAGGTTTTCATCACTGGCAGCCTGTACCGGTGCAGCTTCGCCCGGTTTTAGAAATATTTCGGTAGGCCGGCGCACCAGATAGCGGCAGAAATCCTTCAAGCCGGTTTCCCCCTGGGTCATTTCATACCAGATTCGCCCCAGAGTGTTGTCTGTGAGAAATTCCACCACATAGCGCGGGGTGAAGAACTGATTGCGGACGGCCAGTTCCCGGCTGTTACGCGGGGCAGCCGATTCGTCCCGCATCTTCTTTCGCTCTTCCTTGGAATTGAAATATTGGTAAATCCAGCCGATGGTTTCATCCTCGGCCCATAGATGCGCCAATTCCGGATCATTGAGGAGTTTCAACAGGTCAAGCAGAGCAGTTTCTCGTGGGAAAAGCCGTCCCTGGGGAGAGAAGCGGTCAAAGAGAACCTTCAGGTCGAGGGCGAATTCATCGAAGATGCTGAAGAGATAGCAGCGGTAGGTGTCGCCGGTTTCACCCAGTCCTGATCCGGCCAGCCGTTCATAAAGCTGAAACCCCCTGGACTGGTAGCTATTGCCCACAGATTCAATCAGGATTCCTCTGGATTCGGCCATCCGCAGGGCTGATAGTCGGTTCAGAACGGTGAAAGCCTGTTCGCGGATAATCCGCTCCAGCGCCTCCCTGACACCGCCCGAAGGGCTGGATGCCAGATAATGGGCCAGGGTGTCGCGCAGGATGCGGGCGGTCTCCCGGCGGGTGTCATCCAGATGTCCCAGGTTTTCCAATGGGGAAACGGTACCCATAGAAGGATCAAGGCCATAGTCGTTCTGCAGTTGACGGGTAAACTCTTCGCTAAGAAGGGTGCGGGAATTGCTAACGAACTTCTGCAGGCGATTTCTGGTGGATTGATCAAATGCCATGGCGCTACTATCCTTTAAGGGTGATGGTGACCTCGATTTCTTGATAAAGCGGCGCCTGATCCTTCAATTCCTTGAACTGGTGAATCAAGCCATCCAACTGGTCACTTGTCGTTACCTTGGCGGGGATAGTCAGAGATGTCTGGAGTTTGGTGACCCCCTTCGGTTTTTCCACTTCCAGGCGCTTCCTCTTTCGCTCCAGACCTTCGCTCTTAATGCGCTCCTGCAAGCTCCTCACAGTAGTGGAAATTTCATAATCGCGACTCAGAAGCTGCTTGAGTCCGGCCATATCCTCTGTTGCTACAAGCGCCATCTCTTCAACCTTGTCTTTGGCGTTCTGCTGCTCTTCCTGGGTGAATTCGGACCATTCGGATATCCGATTCAGATCATTAATCCCGCTGCGAATCCTTTCTTGCTGGGAAATTAACATTTCACGAACGCTATCGGCTACCCGTGTGCGGATACGGGTCAAGGTGGTGGCAAGGTCTGCTGCGTGCTTATAGAAATCATCCCGGTTCAGGCGCTGGCTGACCTGTTCCAGTTCGTCCTTGAGGTCGCTACGCAGTTCGCCGGGGATGCCATTGGATGGCAAATCGCCAATCTCTCGTCTGTGATATTGAAGCTCTCGAACGGTTTCCTCCAGCCCCTGCTCCAAGGCCCGTTTCACCTCGCCAGACCATTTAAGGTCGTCATAGAGAACGGACTCCTCGCCTCCCAACCGCTGCGGTGCATCCGAGGCATCGGAAAAGAGAATATCGGCTATATTCTTGGTGACGCTTCTCAAGCGGTCATCACCAGCAACGTCAAAGGCTTTCAGCTTTTCTGCCAACGGTGCATAGTCACTCTGAAACCGGGGAAAATACTTGACGGCAGCTTTGCTAATATCCTGCTCAAGCGGAATGATGGGTTCGCCCAGAAGTTCGGTGAGTCGCTCGGCCGCCCTGGCAAGCATTTCAATCGGAGGACGCTCGTCGCGCAGTGATACGCCGATGGGCTTAAAGCTATTGTTGGTCTTGAGAGCTTCTATGGCGTGCTGACCGGCTGCCGTAACTTCGCGGCCCGAAACCTTGAGCTTGATCTCGCCCGCTACCAGCATGGCGGCGCAGACATAACGAAGGGTGTCCTGGGACCAGCCGAAGGGCGCTTCGCTGAATTTATCCAGCAGCCGCCTGCCTTCGACAGAACCGCTATGATTAATGAAGTCGCGGATACTGACCAATGCCTTGTGTGAGGTATTGATAGTCGGCGTACCGCCTACGGTCTGCACCAGACCAAGTGGGTCCATCTTGGCAGTGACGGCGCCAAGATTGGTTCCGGCTGCCTTGAGTAACTGTTCGGCAAGTGCGGTTTCAGCTCGGACAGGAGCTTCGCCGTAGCGATCGAAGACCTGAGCCGCCACATCCGCCATCATCTTTTTGGCAGCTTCGAGTACATCCTGGTTGAGGCCCGACACCGCCGTCGCCTGACCACGGAATATGAATAAGCCGGGCGCAAGGTTTCTCTTCACTTGCTGCTGAAGTTGCTGGCCCAGGATGGTTGCCCTGTCCATCTGACTTGCGCAATAGTCCTTTACCTCCTGGTTGGGATCGGTCCGGTGCAACTGGACAATCCGTTGACTACGATAGATTTCACCGACCACGGCCTCGGTGTCGGGACTGGTTCGACCGAGCAGGAAGATGGTGCTCTGTCCTGGATGCTGACGGGACTCTTCGATGATCCGGGTGGTGTTGGTATCAAAATCCGCAGGTTCCACCATCTCGACCATAGTCTGGATCGTCTCGCGCTCACCGGCCAGACCCGACTCCAAAGGGCCATTGCGCACCTTCAGTCCGGAGGTAGCCACCAGAGTGGTCATTACCCGAGCCGAGGGGAGCGGACTGAATGTCTCCCGCAATGCCTCGTTAAATATGCGGCGGGTTTCTATGGATCGAATCAGGATATTTCCCCGCTCCCGCTCGATTTCCAGCAGTTTTTCGCTCAAAAAGTAAAGCTGGCCATCCTTGCTCGCCAAGGGAATAAATGAGTCATTCAAAAGGTCTTCAACTGCGCTATGGACATCATCTGATCTGGAGGGTGCATCCACTGCTGGGTGGATGAGGCTGGTCAGGTTCTGGAGCGTGACCGGCATATTGCCAAGAATCTGCAGGATGGCGACGGATTTGGCGATATCCTGGTGGATCGGCGAATTACGGTAACAGGTGAGTACCTTTTGCACTGCTTGATGGATCGAGAGAAACGCTCTGCGAATATCCTTATCGAGGGAATCATACAGGGTAACGGTGGTTGCCAACCAGCCGACCGGCTGATCGGCCATTGGATTTTTTCCATCTCCTCCTTCCACAAGAATATCCTGAATCACCTTGATTGCCGAACGAAGGCCAATGCCCCCAGTGGATTTCGCCAATGCTCCCAGAAGATGCAGCAGGATATCGAAGTGGGCCGGCAGGAAGGGATAGAGATCAATAAAAGTCTCTTTGCTGAAGTCGGCATCGTAGTATTTGGCATCCTGAAGCCTGGTGTTGTGGCGCAGCCCCTGTCCTTGGGCATCGAAGAGCTTGCCCAGTTCATCGGCGCCAGCCGGCGATTTGCCAAGAAGACACCGGGTGCAGATTTCCTTGATGTCGCTGGACTCCATATCCACCTGAATCGGGAAGCGGTCTTTGAGCTTGAAGAGCTGGGGCGAATTTAGCAAGGCCCTGGGATCATCCTCGGTCAGGGTCTGCTGGGCCGTAACGATGATCCATACCTTGCCGTCACCAATGCGTTTAAGGTTCTTGGCCAGACCGTCAAGGTTCAGGATCAGATTGTCCCTTGACCCCAAGTACTGTCCGACCTCGTCAATGACAAAGAGAATATGCTCCTTGCCGCTTTTCCGGCGGATAATGTCCAGCATTTCCTGGACCCGCTGAACCTCGAACTGAAAGAAGCCTTCCGTGCTTGATGTGAATGATGTGGTGGTGGGAAAAAGGGCCGGATACATATCGTGGGCAATCTGGGGAATGAGGCCATCAACCGCAAGCGGATCATTCTGGAGGTCTTTCCATGGCATTCCCGGAAAAAGGTCAGCCAGTTTGCCGGTGAATTCATCCATGCGTCCATCTGATTCAATCCGCCGTTCCAGGGCGGCAACCTTCAAATTGCGGGAATATCCGGCCCACTGGAGTACTTTATAGTACAGCACGGTGGATACATCTTCCATGGTGGCTCCGGCGAGCATTTCGCTGGCAAGGTCGAGCATTACAACTGCGGCCGGGAAACGTTTCGATACCGCAGTAAGCAGAGACTTGACTCTGGCATCGTGCATACGGTCCCTAAGATGTTTGAGAAAGGGGGTACCGTCTATGGTGGTGATGCCATCGAAAGAAAGTCCAAGATATTTGGTGAAAGAGCTTTTGCTCGATCCGTAAAAACCGGATACCCAGACACCGATCTCGTTCTCACCCCCCGACTCCATGGCGTGCTGTATCTTGTCGAGAAGTTTGTGGAACTGGGTTTCTATGCTGCTGGTTACAACATACTCGCTAATTTCCGATTTGAGGCGGTGTTCTTGTGACGCAGCGTAGGTGATGACCTTCTCGATGGGACGTTGGATATTTTTACTCGGATCAAATAACGTACGGATGGCCATGTCGGAATCCCTCTTGGGTAATGTCAATTCAACCGCCAACGTGAACGGATCTATAGTTTCCATCTTCCGGGTAGAACCCCAGGAAACTGAGACGGGTCTTGCCGGTGCGTGTGCCAGGATAAAGGAATATAGTCGGTACATGAAAATTACTCTGAAGGCTGCTTTCAATGGTGCCAATGCGCATGTTTCCAGTATTGCGTCGTACCATCAACCCCATACCCTTGAATAGCTACGGATCGAACATCTTGCAGTAAATTTTTGAATCGCGCTTCACTTTGCCGCAAAACATCCTCGGCCCGCTTGCGCTCGCGGATATCCCGAGCTTCGCCCAGGATAGACACCGGCCTGCCGCTTTCATCACGTATGATGCTGAACTTGCTTTCCACCAACATGATCGAGCCGTCTTTGCAGTAATATTCAAGCTCCAATGTGCGGACGGGATTGTAGCCAGGATCTGCCTCCACCTTGGGTGCATGTGCAGTTCGCACTCCTGCTGTTCACCGGTCTCAAAGAGCCGTTTGCGGTGCAGGTACCAGATATCCTGGTCATCAGGATGGATGAACCGGGTTAGCGGCTGCTTGATCAGCGCGCCCCTGGCCACGCCCAGCAGGGTTGTGGCGGTTAGGTTGGCTTCCAGGATCAGCCCCTTTTCGGAGATGGTGCATAAGCCCACCGGCGCCATGTCGTAGAGATCAAAATAGCGCGTCCGCGCAGCATTCAGTTCCACCTGCGCCAGGCACAATTCATTGTTGATCTCTTTGAGCTTGCGCAGAGCAGTTAACTCACAGGCAAATACAGGATGAGGTCTTGATATTCATGTGGAGCAGATGCTCCCCAAATTAAGACGAGATCTTCAACGGTTTCACCAAAACTCAGGTTGGGGTTGAGTTCCAATATGCCTGGAATATGTCGTCCTTTCGCAAGATGATCGGTGAGATGCTCAGGCATTGATTTGCGATTATTGGTTACAAGCAAGAACGTATTGTCCTCACACCAGTCAAGGACTTCCGGATCTTTTGTACCTGTTGATGGAACACCAGGATCGCCGATCTTCCAAACGATCATAGTCGGGTCTTGCTGCAATAATGCGGCCCGAAACGCCGGATCAACATTTTCATCAAGCAAATACCGAATCTCACTCATAGAACGGCTGCCCTCTGGTGTTGCCGTTGCTGTTTAAGATGACGGAGTCGAACGACGACCGGCGGAGGATTTTGAGCCTGCTCTGTTCGCATCCTTTGTCCAAACGCCAACCATTCAGCCAGATATGCCTCAATGGTCGATTTGTTGCGAAGGTAATAGAGTATTGTAGCATACACTTGTTCAAGCGTGAGTGAAGGGAACCGTCCAACAATGGCTTCGGGAGGCTGCTCTCGATAAAGATACTCATACAGTATCGATTCAATTCCCACTCGTGTCCCTTTAATACGAATATCATCATGGGTAAGATGATCAAAATATTCTTCGATATTCATGTGATAGACCTCGTCCTTAATTCAGCAATATATAACGAATTGTGATTGTAGATGACAGTATCTTCTGGCGAGTGTATTGCCAAGGGGATATATTGTCAAGTTTTGAAAGAAAGCAAGGTGCTGCTTCAAAGCAATCTCACGTTCAGTCTTTGGCGTTATGAACATCCTTAACATCGGAGATGGGTTTGTATAGTTATATGTTGGATATCCGGTTCCACAAAAACCACGTCAAGCTGCGCCGGGGCGGTTAATTGCCTAAACCCCTTCAGCCATGCCAGTCCGAACCATAAACTGCTCGGCGGATCGCTGTGCCAAGGCTTTTAAGCTGATAAGGCTTACCCAGGAACGAATTGGGACGTTCAGTATGTTCGTCCGCCATAACCAGAGCCTCGTCGTAGCCGCTGGACAATATCACAGGAATATCAGGCGAAAGCTTGCGCAGAGCAGCTATCGTCTCCCATCCGTTCATGCGCGGCATTGTCAAATCGGAGAGAACGCAGCGGATTTCATCCTGATGCTGCTTGAATCTCTCCAGACCCTCAGCGCCGTCTTTTGCTTCAATTACCGTATATCCGAGGCGAGTGAGCATGATTCTGGCCATGTTGCGCACCGGCTCCTCATCTTCGATCAGCAGCACCGCACCACCACCTTCATTCCTGGAGATTTTTTCTGTTTTAACAGCCTGTACCGGCATGGCAGGCAGGTCAGGCTGGCAAGGGAGTTCTTCAGCCGATATCGGCAAAAAGACCCGAAAGATACTGCCCCGGCCCGGTTCGCTTTCTACCGTCACGCCCCCGCTGTGCGCCTGGACAATCCCTATCACCACCGACAATCCCAGGCCCCGGCCGGTGAACTTTGTGGTGAAAAACGGATCGAAGAGCTTCTCGATATCCGTATTCGTGATCCCGCAACCCGAGTCCGCCACTTCCAGGCAGGCATAGATGCTTTCCTTCAGTCGCCAGTCGATGGGGAATCGCTTTAAGGTGGGAATATCCGTTGGAGAAACCGTCTTGACTGTCAGGCGGATGTTTCCATGATTCTCACCAACAGCCTCCCAGGCATTGGTGACCACGTTAGTCAGAATCTGCTGTATCTGGCCTGCGTCTGCACAAATGGTTGGCCCAGGAGAGGGTATCTCTGGCACCAGTGTCACTTTGTTCAGAATAACGGTCTGAAGCAGGGACAAGCTTTGGCGGCAGGTTTTAGACAGGTCTATTGGTTCATGTTTGCGAGGCGTTTGCCCCAGATAGGTCAGCATCAGGCCACTGACCTCCGCCGCCTTGTGGGCCGCCTTCAGGGCTTCTGTCAAGGTTTCAAGAATGACAGAGTCCCGTGGCGCGTCATCCATAGTCACTTCAAGGTTCCCCATCACGACATGGAGCTGGTTGTTGAAATGGTGGGCGATAGCGCCAGCCATGAGGCCAAGGCTTTCGACCTTCTGAAGCTGCCGGTTCCGAACCTCGAATTCCATCTTTTCCGCTTCCATCTGCCTGTGCTCTGCTTCCAACTGTTTCTCACGGGTAACGTCACGCCCGCACCCCACCGTCCCGATCATAAGGCCCTGCTTGTCCCGAAACGGTGCTTTGTGCACATCAAGAAACAGAAATTGACCCTTGACATTGCCCGATTCATCGAATCGTTGGGCAATTTCAGTGGACATGACTACGACATCGGAGTCTGCGCAGATTTCGCCCAAGGTGTGCCAGTCAGGCTGATCAGGGTGGTCAGCCCTTTCTCTGGCCGCAAAGTACATATCCGTTTTGCCGATTGGCTCGTCGGTATCACGCGCATTGAGCAATCGCGCATGTGCCTGGTTGACAAAGATGAAGCGGTTCTCCATATCTTTGGCCCAGATCATATCAGGGACGTTGTCGCATAATAGGCGAATAAGCTGATAAAGGGATTTATACCGATCCTCGCTCTCTTTGAGCTGCCGGTCGAGCGTGTGTTTGTAGAGCGCCATCTCGATGGTTGCCGCCAGATTCTGCTGGGATGCGGGCTTGACCAGGTAGCCGTAAGGCGCAGTGGTCTTGGCCCGTTGAAGCAAAGGGTCATGGGAGAAACCGGTCAGAAAAACGATGGGCACATCGGCCACAGAGCGGATACGCGCGGCGGCGGTGATACCGTCCATCTCTCCGGCCAGCTTGATGTCCATCAAAATCAAATCGGGCAAAATCAAACCTGACAAGGCCAGATCTGGCGAGGCCAACTCGGACAACACCAACTCGGGCGATACCAGATCAGACCGCCCTGCAGTCATGACAGCAATCGCCTCCTCCCCCGTAGCCACCGGCTCCGGCACGTTGTAGCCCAGCTCAATCAGCATATTCCGCAATTGAACGGCAAGAATCCCGTCGTCTTCAACAATCAGTATGGTTTTATTTTCCACGAAACCTCCCTTGGGATGATGAATTTCTCATTCATTATTCATATATACATGCAATTTTGGGCACAAACCGCAGCCGAAACCTGGTCCCTCCGGTATAATCCACTTCGATCTTGCCCTGGAGCTGGTGTTGGCCGAGCATTTTGACCAGCAGCAGGCCCATGGTTTTTGTTTTCGTCCAGTCCAGACCGTCCGGCAACCCCACGCCGTTGTCGGCCACGACCAATGTGTAGGCTGTGCCGTCCCATTCCGCCGAGACGGCGATTTCGCAGCCGGAGGTCCCGGAGCAGGTTTGCCCAGCCGGGAAAGCGTATTTGAAGGCGTTGGTCACCAGCTCAGTTATCAGCAGTCCGCAGGGGACAGCGCTGTCAAGACCCATCTTGATGCCTGACGCAGCCACGCTGACATGGATGTTTCTCGAACTCTGATATGACGAACGCAGGTGAGCGGCCAATACATTGAGGTAATCATGAAAATCAATCCGGGCGAAGTTCTCGGACAGGTAGAGCTGCTCGTGGACCAGCGACATGGACCTGATCCTGTTGCTCAGCTCCGCCATGGCGGCTCTTGTCTGCTCGTCATTCGACTGCCCTTGCAGGTCAATCAACCCCATGATCGCGGCCAGATTGTTTTTGACCCGGTGATGGACTTCTTTTAGCAGCACATCTTTCTCCTCCAGCGAGGCCCGCAGCGACTTATCAGATTCCTGCAGCGCTTCCGTCTGCCGCTCCAGTTCGTCGTGTGTCCGTTGCAGCACCGCCTCCGCCAGCTTGCGGTTCGTGATGTCGCTCATCACGAATCGCCATAAGGGAATGCCGTCGGCGTTCTGTGCTTCGGTCGATTCCAGATGCGCCCAGAATGTTGTTCCGTCGTTTTTCACCAT
>CAIMCT010000528.1 GCA_903839535.1 uncultured Desulfobacteraceae bacterium | reverse complement strand
ATCGGTAAGGGCGAATACAAGATTCGCCCCTACGAAATAAACCCAACTGGTCGAAATGATGATCAAGGCCGTATATTCTTTATTGGAAATCACCTTAAATAACTGATCCTAACACGAAGCTTTGCTATCGCGTTGGGTTAGGCTTGGGTGTCAATTACTACTTTACATCAATATTGACGACATTATCTATAAAAATGGTGCCAACCGCGTTCATATATGCATACCCGTACACAAAATGATCACCGGCCTTGAGTCCCATGCTTGACATGGACAAAGAGGAAATAGGGGTAACATTATCTTTGTCAAAGGTGAATGTGTAGTTGCTCAAATGTGTCAGCACATCATTGGTCAATTCATAAGTGCCCCGATCGCATCGGATGCCCAAAATACCATCCTGAAAACATTATCAATTGGAAATAACTCCATAGGTTTGAAACAACAAGGTAGGCATTTGCACCTGTGGAAAGAGCAGCACTGATGCTAAATCCGCCAATAAATGAGTGATTCCATCCAGAAGCAAACATCATGAACATGAATTTTCAAATCATCGGATAGTGTTATGCCGCACATGAAAAAATAGCATTTTGTATAATACCAGCATTGGTCAAATTAAGCGCTAATATTAAAATAATTAAAAAGCCCGAACAGCGCGCACATAATCAAATGTGGAGTTCTTGGAGGATCTGCCTTCCTGGTAGTCAACATAGAAACACTGTAACAATGACTGTGCGATTGTCAGATTTGCTTATCGTCAGCCACTCGCCGCCGGATGTCACCTGGGCAGTCCAGCCCGAAGCACTTGCGGATACTTCAAAATCGGTTGTTCCAGAACTTGCTGCAACATCTCGATTGGAAGGTATGACACTTAAATAGGGATCAGGGCCGGGCGGATCGGCATGCAATCTTGTTGGTCCAAACAAAAAACATGCAACAAATACCATGCTGATACTCAAAAAACGGGATATGTATTCTCTTGTTTTAACACCAGGAAGCAGGTTAATCATTTGATCCTCCAATGGTAAAAGAATTACGAATTATGAAGTTTATACTGGCCCGTATGAATTTACGAAAATTGGAAGAGGAAACCCATAAATTTATCCGGTCTCAAGTATATCTGCATCTGTTTCAGCTCTGCATGGGGAAGCAAATCAGCCAAACCGAATGAAACGATCCCAATACCCCATGCCATAACTGGTAGCCATCCATGGATCGCCACACCCCAGTGCGGCTCTTGTTTTAGCCGCCACAAGAGTGTCGTCATAATTGCCGCACTGGGGTGCAGCGATCCCAGAGGCGATTATGTCCACCCGATGGCCACAACCGTTACAGTGAAAATCTGCATCAGACCAACATACAGCAAAATAAGACTTTGAAGCAATCAGAAATCACCGATCATTTTCCACCACGAACGGCGCGAACATAACCGCCGTGGTCCTTACTGTCGCTGACATCGCGGTTGCTGCCGTAGCCATAGTCAGGGCTGCTGCCGAAATCCACTCGTTCACCGCCAGATGACCAATAGGATGACGACTGGGTATTGGGGAAATAAGCGGTGTTGATTGTCCGTTTTGTTCCTTTGGAATCAACAAGAGTATCCAATTCTTCTTTGGATGGAACTCGCCAATCTGAAAACCCACCCCAATTTGCAGCATTCAGCACCTTAATAAATTTCTTGTCGCTTTCGTAGCTGAGATATTTGTTATCAGCATCATTTGGATTGTCATAATTATTGATTCCATCTTTGTTCTGTTTGACCTCCCAAATAAGGCTTGTTTCGTTATCCAGTACCATCATCCAGGATTGGGTGGAGTTCGGCAATTGCTTGCCGTTGACATCCAGTTTTGTATATTTTGAAGACTGTTTTAGCGATCCAGTAGCGGATGTAGTCTTACCTGCCTGTACAGCAACGGTCTCATCATGATCCGGTTTTTTTACCGTGGTCTGCTGATTCCCCGTCGAAACACCAGAAAGCTCTACAGGCACACTGTCTGCCGGCTTTTTATCAATAAGCACATCTGCGTCTGACGGCTCTCCGGTTACACGCAAGTTTTCCTTCTGCAACGGCATCAAGACTACCGGTAGCACTATATCGCTTTGATCCATTGTAATCCATTGGGTGGATGTCTCATATCCATCGCGCAAAACCTCTACCTGATATTTCCCAGGTTTCAGGACCATGCCTTTCTGATATTTTCCCTGAATGTTCAGGATATTGATACGGGAATCCGGTGGTGTTGCTTCGACGGTAAAATGAAGCTCTGGTATCTTATGTTCAGCAACCGGTAGAATAATCTCGGTCGCCGGTTGCTGTGCTGGTGGTTTGGCCGCAACCGGTGGAATAATCTCGGTCGTCGTTTGCTGTGCTGGTGGTTTAGCCGCAACCGGTGGAATAATCTCGGTCGTCGTTTGCTGTGCTGGTGGTTTGGCCACAACCGGTGGAACAATCTCAATCGTCGGTTGCTGTGCCGGTGGTTTGGCCACAACCGCTGCCTTCATCAGCAAATCCGCCTTTATCAAAACCGTCTTAACTGCCCTTACAGTCGCCGTATCCTTCCATTCTTCATAACCCTCTTTTTTCAGGCTGATCGTATGTGTTCCAGGCTTCAACTCAGTTAGTTCAGCAGGTGTTACGCCCACGAGTTTTTCATCCATAAAAATGTCGGCACCAATCGGGTTACTGATGACAGATATTGCACCGCACGAAGGTTTCAGTTTCAGATTCAATTTGAGCTGTTGATTCGAATTGATAAACACTTCGACGGTTTTGGTTTCAAAGCAATCCTTTTTTATCTCGATTTTTCTTTTTCCAACGTCAATGCCGGATATCTCCATATCCGTGTGGCCTATTGGATTGCCATCAAGCACCACCATCGCATCGCTTGGATCGCTGGATATATTCAAGCTGCCGGAAGGCTTTATCTGCTCAATTTGTGGAATGACATCCACCTGAGGGAGCTTTTTGCCGCCTTTTTTCAGTGAATTGATTTTGTATCGGGCAAGTCCTGAAAACTCACCATCAGGATATTTTTTTAAATATTCTTCAAATGCAGCCGGATCGGTATCATTCATGATGGACTCCCAATACAGGGATTCATTTTTTGATCCAGTAGCGGATTTGCTCACTTCCGGCTGCACCTGAACCGTCACTGGTCCGGTGAAATAAAATTCACCCAGAAGCGATCCATATTCCCACGGCACTTGCTTGTTTTTTGTCGCAGAGATTACCTCTTCACGCACTTTTCGAAGCAGCAATCCGATTTCGATTCCAGGCATTTCGATATGTTTCAAAAGGGCTTCGGTATAGGGGCTGTGTTTGCCTTTTCCATCCGCCGCTACTTCGCCTTCTTTGGTCGAATACGATATTAGTGTTCCGGCGTTGGCTTTCATGGTGGCAAGTCCTCTTCCAATCACGGACGATCTACTTTCACCCATGCTTCTGGCCAATGTCTGCGACAACGGATTGTCTCGGCAGGCATCCAGAAACAGCAAATTCACACGGTTATGACCTTCCATCTGTTTGAGTACAGTCGTCATATCAGATGTTTCCCAGTTCAGATCGCGTTCATTTTTCAATGCGACATCAACCGGCAGAATGTAATTGATTCCATCTACCTGTATTCCATGTCCGGCATAATAAAACACGGCTGCGCTTGACCCTGTCAAATTGTTCCCAAATCGTCTAAGGGCCTGATCCATATCTGGTTTTGTTGCATCCACAACCAAATCCACGTCAAACCCGACCCGCTTCAAAGCCTTTCCCATCTCCGTTGCATCGTTTCGTGGATTGGCAAGAGGCGGCGTATTCTGATAAGCGCTGTTACCAATCACCAGCGCCACGCGCTTTTCCGGGGAAGCAGCCAGGGATGGATGGCTTTGAATCAGAAGCATCAGATTCAGGATAGCCAAAAGTCTCAGTAAAAACAGAGGATTTCTTTGCATTATTGCACCCATATCATTTATCAGCTCTTATGTCCACCCGATGGCCACAACCGTTACTGTTACACCATCGCTTTGGTGTTCTCCGGACAGTTTGGCAAGAACGGCTTCATCATCCACTGGCACAAACAGAGCCAGCGTAACCGAATTCAGATTGAGACTGCGGGCGTAGGCAGCAGCCTGTTCTTTGCCTTTTCTGGTTTCAGGCATATCCACAAAGCTTTTGACCTCAATGATGCCTTTCTTTCCGTTGCACCGGATATGAATATCCACCTTGCCGTTGCCGGTAGGAAACTCCGGGCTGGTTACACATTGCCTGCCAATTGCGGCATTAAGCCAGGCATAGAGATGAAAATGCCCGACTGCTTCGGTGTAATGCAGACTGGTTCTTCGGGGCTGATCTTTGAAAGGATTGAGTCCTTTAGCCTTCATTCGAATCAGATACGCCTTGTACCGGTCAAGAAGAGATAGCAGATTCAGGGTTTCTCTCAAATATATCCGCAAGATCATCCAATGGCTCAACCGCCAGCATCGGCAGACGGTCTCCGATTAGGTCATTGGTCAGTACATTATACAGGCGTTTCTGGATAAATGCGCAGGAAAAGCGGCAGACAGATGTTTTTCTGCCGTTCTCACCCGTTTGGATCTCAGGCACAATCACGCCGTTCATGTACAAGTATGCACACCACTCCGTATCAATCGAAAATGAAACATCGGATCGGGAGAATAGCTCCAGAACGTGGGAAACATATCCCATACGGACTTTTTTGACCAGATTCAAGACAGTGTTGTTCCACTCCAGAGTTATGGCAGCATGATGCACCGTTTCCCATGTGCTTGGATCAATGGAACGATCCTTTCCCTGATTGTACTTTTCGGTCAACAACTCCCCGAACCATCCCACAAGACCTGGCTGGCCGTTTGTGGATTCATACACACTCACGACAACCTCCGGTTCAACGACTTGACCGCTTTCCCGTTGATACTGATCAGTCATAATGATCTGGATGGAACAACGATCAAGGCCGCCAAAAGATATAAAACTGGTGGCCTGGAAATAAAGGGTACACTCAGAAAGTGTCAACAAGACCTGGATCAACGAAGAACAATGTGCATTGATTGCATAAGATCGTCTTTCATGATCGAAGGTTGCCGTGCTAGGGAATGTTATTGACAAGTGCAAAGTATATATTTACACTTCGGTCATGGCAAGAAATTTCGAACATAAAGGAATCTGGATATATAAGGTACTCCGGATGTATGGATGAATTTACAATCGCAATAAGATTTGTAGTGCGCCAAACAAAAAATGGTTTGTAATATTTCACCTATCAAAATGGTGGCATGAAAACTCTATTGTCCAGCCATTGCTGACGGCCAAGATTCCATTTCCACTTCACCAAAAAGGTATTTGTCATGCATTATGAAGGAATGATTATCCGGCCCCCCAGCGAGGCCAACAGCATCCTGCTTCAGGTGACGGTGGGATGTTCCCGGAACAAATGTACTTTTTGCGGAACTTATCAGGGGGAGCGATTCCGGATAAAAACCGATGACATCATCCAGGCGGATATCTCCTTTGCCGAGAAACATTGCCAGCGGCAGCGCCGGGTGTTTCTCTGTGACGGGGATGCTCTGATCATCCCTCAAAAGCGGATCATGTCCATATTGTTGGATATCAAACGGCAGCTTCCCTGGGTCACCCGCGTGGGTGCTTACGCCAATGCCAAAAGCCTGAAGCTTAAAACCCCTCAAGAGCTGGAAACCCTGCGGTCTTTGGGGCTTGGCATTTTGTATATGGGGCTTGAAAGCGGGGATGATGTGACCCTGCAGGCCATTCAAAAAGGGGCGCTGTCCAAGGAAATGATCCAGATGGGACAAAAGGCCAGGCAGGCCGGATTCAAACTGTCCGTCACAGTGCTGCTGGGAATCGCCGGAAGGGAACGCTCATGGATTCATGCTCAGGAAACGGGCAGGGTGCTTACTGCCATTGATCCTGAATATGTCGGTGCGCTCAGCTTGATGCTAATTCCGGGAACGCCGCTTCATGAGGATTATGAAGCCAGCCGTTTTGTGCTGATTGATCCGGATGAAACGCTTCAGGAGCTCAGAACCATGATCGAAGCCACTCATCTGACCCGTGGGCTTTTTCATGCCAACCATGCCTCCAATTATCTTCCCATTCGGACCAGGCTGCCCGCTGAAAAAGATGCTACGCTGGCATTGATTGATCAGGCGCTGGCAGGCAAGATCGCCCTGAAACCGGAACATCTCAGAGCATTGTGATTTTGAAAAAATCCCCCTTCTCAAAAAGGGGAGCGACGTTCACATATCGCAAGATACGCCTCACAAAAGGATTCAATGGATATAAAACTGATTTTAACAACGTTCGGAATGGTATTTCTGGCTGAACTTGGGGATAAGACACAGTTGGCGACATTTTGTCTGTCTGCAAATTGCGATTCGAAGCTGTCTGTGTTTCTTGGATCAGCCGGTGCTCTGGTACTCAGTTCATTGATTGCAGTCATATTTGGCGAGGCGATCAGCCGGGTGATTCCACCTGCTTTTATCAAAATGGGAGCCGGAATATTTTTTCTGGTCGTCGGCGCCTGGACGCTTTATTCGTCAGTCCGGACCGAATAGACATAAGTCCGTCAGAAAAAATTTGATCCGGAACAGCATTTCGATTTCGCTACTGCTGATCAAGAGCAGGCAGCACAGAGCTGAAACACTCCCAGATGATTTTCCAGTATAATCCCGGCTGCACACTAATAGCCGGGATTATCAGCAAACAGATATGCGCTTCAAGAACGCCTCCGTGGTAAGTACACTGCGGACGGGCATAATCTGCACTTTCCTTGTGTTCCCTCCCCCAGCGGGGGAGGGTTGGGGGGTTCAAAAGTTAAGATTATGACCGTTGACAGCATATATGCATCCGGAAAGGGCGCTGCAAAAATATTTTTTGGCATACACGGATACCTGTTTTTTTTGTCGCCGCCACCTTCGATAAAGGGCGATCTGAAAAAAAGCAAACTGCTATCGGGTAAAGAATTGGCTTCAGTCATGATATCATTTGTTGATCTTTTCTCTTAATACCGAAGAACATCGAAATGTTACGACCCTTCGCCGATCCAGCATCATGTCTTCACCGGTGGCTGGATTTCTTCCCCGCCTCCTGGCTTTATCGTTGATGCAGAACTTTCCAAATCCGCTGATCAGTACGTCATCTCCGTCTTCCAATGCCTGTTTGATGATTTCGAGCAAGTTTTCAACGACTTCAACGCTTTTCTTGGCTGGAAGTCCGATGGTTTCATGTATTGTATCAACGAGCTGAGCTTTTGTGAGCGTCATAGGCGGTGTTCTCCTGTAACTTAACCTGTAGAAGTTTATGGCTATTATTATGCGTTTATGCCTTTCGGCTGAACAATTTGCTTAATACGTCGATGTCTGTCTTTTGTCAAGAAATTAAAAAAGTTACATTATCCTGGATGGCTTTGCGCCGACGTTCCGTATGCTCCGGATGCGAGGCGCACAAATCCTGAAGATCGGCATGCCACCTGACGTACTTTTGGATACGTCGCAATGAAGAAAGGGATGTAGAGCAACGGAACAAACAGACTTTTTACGCCAAAATATCTTCCGGCATCGAATTCTGTTTGGCCTCCTGTCGGCTGTGTGATTATGAATCTCTTGAGGTTGATTCTGAATGCGTTGTCTGTTAAAATCCGTCTTCAAGTACAATCCACACGTGAACAGGCTTGATGGCTTCGTACCGGCGTAACGGCATTCCGCTGTTTCAGCCTGTCCAATATCGGCATTGTAGCTCTCAGCCTTCGCCAAAATGTTTTTTGGTGCCGATACGGCTGGTGGACTGCCAGTCATCAGAATAGTCGCCAAAAGCTCCGGTTTTTGCCAAAAGCTCTGGTGCGCTTGCCTTGATCTTGAACTTTATACGAAGCCATCCCTATTTTAACTTTTTTACGAGTTTATCAACTTTTTGAAAGGATTTGTTTTTTGTATGAACAATGATACGAACTCAACGGACATTTCGGAAGGCATTTTGGGAAATCAAATTGTAAAGTATTTTGCTTATTTTGAGGAAAGTTCATTAAAAGGAATTGCCAAAAAATGCTCCAGGCTGATGATCAATGAAAACTTTGGAGTGATTTGTTCAGAAGACTATGCGGAACCGTCCTTTGAGGAGATGGAAGAACTGGTACTTGAAGAATTGCACGGGAATTTTGATGAAAAGGTTGCTGCCGCCATTGCCAGGACATGCCCCAATTTAGACGATGAGCAGGCGGATGTCGAACTGATTCGGCTGGAAAAGCTTTACATAAGAGAACATGAGGAACAGATTCGGGCCACAACTCATGCTGCGATCAAGGATTTGAAAACGCGGGTCAAAAACCTCCAGAAAGAGGTTAAGGCATTGAGAAGAAAATATACGGTATGACGGTTGCCGGATAACAGGCGCAAGCTTGCAAGGTGACAGAGAGCTTTAGAGCAGCGACACCGTTTTTTTACTGTCTGCGGCTCTCTGTTTTTTTGCTTGCAGCGCCTTACACCAGTTGTTTTACAGCGGCCAAAACCGCTGCATAATCTGGTTCCTGCGCCACTTCCTTTACCAACTGAACCAGCTTGACGATGCCATTCTTGTCTACGACAAAAACGGCCCTTGCCAGAAGTCGCAGCTCCTTTATGATCGTTCCGAAAGCAGCACCGAATTCGGCGCTGCGGTGATCGGATAGCGTGATTACTTTGTCAATTCCGGCTGCGCCACACCACCGCTTTTGGGCAAACGGAAGATCCATGCTGATGGTGAGGATGACAACGTCTGCGCTCAGATTGGCGGCTTCAGTATTGAATCTCCGCGTCTCAATATCGCAGATTGGGGTGTCCAGCGAAGGAACAGAGGCGATAATGCAGATTTTTCCCTTAAATGACGAAAGCTTTACCGGTGTCAGATTATTGTCCAGTACCTCAAAATCAGGGGCGGACTGCCCGACTTCAGGTAGTTTGCCAATCAATGTCAACGGATTGCCCTTCATGGTGATTGCTCCAGAATGCTCTATCATGGTATTTCTCCTTTAATATAATCAGGTTATAGGTAGCAAGTAAAACATCAGGTGTCAGGACCAAGGTTTTTTTCCGCACCTGCTCCCTTCTTCATTCTTACAGCTCAATCTGCCCGCCCAACTCCACAACACGACCTGGCGGGATTCCAAAATAATCCACGGCGCTTTTGGAGTTTCGGGATAAAAACGCGAAAATGTGCAGTCGCCATCGGCTCATTTTCGATTTACCCGTAAGCAGCAGCGTCTCTCTGCCAAGGTAATAGCTGATGGGACGTACATGCGGAGTCATTCCATCCTGAAATGCCTTGTTCACAATTCTGGGTACATTGGGTGTTTCCATGAATCCATAACGGGCGATGATCCGGTGAAACCCATGCCCAAGGGATTCAAACGACAGTCGATCCCTTTCCGGAATGGAGGGGATATCTTCCGGCTGAATGGTCAGGAAGATGACCTGTTCATGAAGAACCTTGTTGTGCTTGAAGTGATGGAGCAGAGACGGCGTAGTAAAATTCGAGGATGATGCCATGAATACGGCGGTTCCCTTGACCCGGTAAATGCCATGTTTTGCGACATCTTCAATAAAGACATCCAATGAGAGCATCGCGCTTCGCATCTTCTGATAGAGAACCGCCCGGCCATCCTTCCAGGCAGTCATCAGGATAACTATGATCACGGCGACGGCAATGGGAAACCAGCCGCCATCAAAGATTTTCAGCAGGTTCGACCCAAAATATGTGATGTCGAAAATCAAAAATAACGCAACCAGAGGGGCCGCCTTTTTAACTGACCAGCCCCAGGTTCGCGTGGCTACATAATAATAGAGTACCGAGGTGATCGCCATGTTGGCGGTTACCGCAATGCCGTAGGCGGCAGCCAAGCCGCTGGATGCCCTGAACGCTATCACCAGTCCAATGCAGACCACCATCATGATCCGGTTGATTTCAGGAACGTAAATCTGGCCTTCGGTATTTGCAGAGGTGTGAATGATGGTGACCCGCGGGCAATATCCCATCTGAACCGCCTGCCGGGTCAGCGAAAATGCTCCTGAAATCATGGCTTGAGACGCAATGATCGTTGCCAGCGTTGAAAGCGCCACCACCGGATAGAGAATGAATTTAGGCGCCAGTTCGTAAAACGGATTGGCGGATAGCTCCGGATGATCCAGCAGCAGGGCACCCTGACCGAAATAATTCAGCAGCAGGGCCGGAAACACCAAAGCAAACCAGGACTGCCGAATGGGGTTTCGTCCAAAATGTCCCATGTCGGCATAGAGGGCTTCACCGCCAGTGATACACAGCACCACCGACCCAAGCACCACCAGTCCGTGAAAGTGGTTTTCCGCAAAGAAACGCCATGCGTAAATCGGGTTGATCGCCGTAAGAACATGAGGGTTTTGAAGAATTGCCCGGATACCCAGGGCGGATAGCGCCGCAAACCAAATAAGCATGATCGGTCCGAATATCTTCCCGATCCCTTCAGTGCCGTGGTGCTGACAAAGAAAAAGAACAAGCAGCACCAGGCAAGTCAGCGGAACAACGAGCTTGTCGGCGGCATGGGTGGCGACCTCAAGCCCCTCGATGGCGGAAAGCACCGATATGGCCGGGGTTATAAATCCGTCGCCATAAAGAAGGGATGCCCCCAGCAGCGCCGCAAACACCACCACCGGTTTCATGTTTTTGGAGAGCTGTTTCTCCGATCCCGAAACCAGAGCCAGAAGCGCAAAAATTCCGCCTTCTCCCCGGTTGTCGGCCTGCATGATAAACATCAGATACTTGATGGTAACCACAATGGTCAAGGACCACGCAATCAGTGACAACACCCCAAGTACGTTCGTCGGGGTAGGATCAATGGCGTGCATTCCGTGAAAACACTCTTTGATGGTGTAGAGCGGGCTTGTTCCAATATCTCCGTAAACAACACCCAGTGCCCCGATTGTCAGCTTGATCCTGCCGGTGGACAGGGGGCCGGTCTCATTGTGCACAAGCGATTTCCCTGAAAATAAGGATGACAGATTGCAGATGACAGATTGCAGATGACAGATGACAGATTTTTTTCTGTCGTCCGTTGTCTGCCATCCGCCATCAGTTTCCATTCACAAGAATATTTGTTTTACTGCGATTACTGCGAGTATTTTCTGTCGAGGGCGCTTCGCACCATCGTCAACAACAAGGTCAGTGGTGGAGCGGGGCTTGTCCGCCACACCATCCACTGCACCGCCGGATCAAGCTTCTGTTTCCAGTATGCCAAGCAATACAGATAATAATCTTTCCAGATCAGAGGGAATGATGTACGCATTCATATCTTTTTTTATTAATTTTTCTTCTCTATGAAGAGTCCCGAATCTCCATATATCTCCCAAGGTGACTGCTCCGTATAACATCTTCTGCGAGATTTCTTCACATTTGTCCATTGCTATCAGCTCTATCGCGAGCTGGTTGAAACCTTTCTCCAAATCACCTTTTTTAGCTTCGATAATTACAATATTACCTGAATATTTTATAAAATAATCAACTGTCCCGATCAGATTTTCACCCGCATCCATGGGGTATTCCACATTTATTTCAACATTCAGATAATCCAATATTTCCAACAATAAAGGGGAAACATAAAATTCTCGTTTGGCGGCTTCCGAATTAAGAGAGATAAAAGGCAGTTTTTTTACATAAGTATCTCTCAGTTTTTCTAAGGAGCCTATTATAATTTTTGTCTCAGGCAATTGTAATTCTTCAAAATTAAATTTATAACCAAACTCTCCCAGTATTTCTTTCGTCGGATTGTTAAGCTCGAAATAATCAGAAAAAGTATATTTTTTATCTTTTTTAAGGACAGATTTTTTCATTATTACTTGATGTTCAAGTTTTTTAGTCGGTTTTGATTTTGCGTCGGAATGACAATGACAACCGAGTCAACCAGTTGAACTCCTGATTTCGCAGATACGCTCAACCCTTCAATATCCTACTGACTGGCCAACTACCATATTTCATGGTTATTGACCATTTTTGCCAAAAAGTCACTTGAAAAATGATAAAGTTTGCAGTTAGGATGATTTCCATCAAAGAATTTTTGCTTTACTGGTTTGCTGAAACACCAAATTATACTGCCAACTGTCACAATCTGCACTTTTGGACCCCCACCCCAACCCTCCCCCACTGGGAGAGGGAGCATAAGGAAAGTGCAGATTATGCCCGTTTGCAGTATATTGTTTGTCCAAATCGTTGGGCGGCAGCATGACAGATGTTTTTGTCTGTCATATGTTGTCTGCCATCCGCCACCAGTTTCCATTCGCAAGAATAGATTGATTTTAATCCCATTGTCCGATAAGAAAAAGCCTCCACTGAAATGGAAGAAGCCAGTTTATGGGATTTTCAGTGGAGGCGGTGAGCAAGAAAAACTGGTGACAGCACTTCTTGAACTCAAACACACTATAGCAACAATCTGAAAACGGGTCAACTGTTCGTCTGAAACACGATACAGGTCCGGGGAGCGGACCGGAGGAGAGTTCCATGAACATCACTTTTTACGGCGGAGCCAGAGAAGTTACCGGCTCCATGCATTTGCTCACATCTGGCAACGATCGAGTTCTTCTGGATTGCGGGATGTTTCAGGGCAGGCGAAAAGAAAGCGAACTTCGAAACAAAACCCTTCCATTCAGCCCGAAGCTCATTACGAATATGGTGCTTTCCCATGCCCACATTGATCATTCCGGCCGGATTCCGCTGCTGACCCAGGGACGGTTTTCTGGCCGCATTATCTGTACACGGGCTACGGCGGATGCCAGTGAATACCTGCTTCTGGACAGCGCGCACATTCATGAATCAGATGCCAGATACCTGAACTATAAGACCGTTCGAGGGCTGCTGTATCAGATGAAAACATCTCCCAAAACTCAGAGTTTGTCCAAGTCCGAAGCCAAAAAAATCCAGAGCCTTCTAAAAAAAGATCAGCATGAGCTCAATGTCGATGTTATCAACGACCTTCTGGACAAATACCGTCTGGAGAAAATCACTCCCATATACACCACCAAAGATGTTGAACAGGCTTTGACTTTTTTTGATGGATACCCTTACAACCAGTCGATTTCCATTGGAAATGAGATGACCTGTTCGTTTTACGATGCCGGGCACATACTGGGATCCTCCATCACCGCCATTCGGGCAAAGGAAAATGGACGATCTTTCAATGTGTTATATACCGGCGATATCGGGCGATTTGACAGACCCATTCTCAATAACCCCACGCTGAATTTTGATGAAGCAGACCGGGATGTGGATCTTTTGATCATGGAAAGCACTTATGGAAACCGTTTCCATGATCCCGTAGATGAGCTTAAACCCAAACTGAAGGAAATCATCAATGAAACCTATAACCGGGGAGGCACTGTCCTGATTCCGGCCTTTGCTTATGGCCGAACTCAGGAACTCCTGTACATGCTTCATGAACTGTATAACGCCAGGGAAGTTCCCCTGATGCCGATTTATGTGGACAGTCCTCTGGCAAGCAAAATTACGCAGGTTTTCGGCGAGCATCCCGAGGTTTTTAACATCGATACCCACAAAACGTTTCTGGAACGGGGACAAAATCCTTTTTTCTTTGAACAGATACACTTTGTCAGTTCCGTTGAAGAGTCCATGTCACTGATGCGGGATGAAACCCCACACATCGTAATATCCGCTTCCGGCATGTGTGAAGCTGGCAGGATATTGCACCATCTCCGCCATAAAATTCACAATCCCCGGCATACCATCCTGATCGTCGGGTTCATGGCCGAAAACACGCTTGGACGGCGGATACTGGAACTCGGTCAGGCATATCAGGCTGCCGGCAGAACCGGACCGGCACCGTTGGTGCGTTTTTTAAATAAGGAATACCCCTTGAAAGCTCATGTGATCAAGATGGGAGGATTCAGCGCCCATGCAGACCGGACGGAAATGCTCAAGTTTCTGAAAGAATCGAATCTGAATATTCGGAAAATCGCTGTGGTTCATGGGGAGGAAGAACAAGCTCTGTCGTTTGGCAGGCATCTGGAAGATAATGGTTATTCTGTCGCGGTTCCCCTGCCAGGTGAGACCATCGTGATTTGAAATGAAGGGTTGAAACAGTGGAAAACGATATCAATTTTTTGAATCATTTAGGAGAGAGGCTTTTCGGGACGCATCACCTGCCAGAAAAGCCTTCTGAGTATGGCGTTGTGCTGGGTCACTGTTTTACCTGCACCCGGCATACCGGCATTTTGCGCGAAGTCGGGGCCAAGCTGACCGCCGCGGGGTTTCATGTTCTTCGGTTTGATTTTTCCGGAAACGGCCAGAGCGAAGGCGTGTTTATTGAAACATCCTACACCCGATACATAACAGAAATGGAGGCTGCTGCAAATTTTCTAAAAGCCTTTGGCGTGAAATGGCTGGGATTTGCCGGCCATAGTATGGGCGCAGCTATTTCGGTTCTGGCAGGGACCAGGCTTTCCGGAATTTCGGCAGTCTGTGCGATTGCCGGATGCCTTACCAGCATGGATCCCACCCGTATTTTCAGTCAGGATCAGAAGCGGCAGTTTCAGGAAACCGGCCGGGTGGAATTTGTAAGCCGTGGTCGGCAGTTGGAGCTAGACAACCGTTTTCTGAACGACATGCTGTCTCACGACATGCTGGCGGCTGTGGCCTCCCTGCGCATTCCCCTGCTGATCGTGCATGGTGCCCTGGACGACATTGTTCCGGCGGATCAGGCATTGAAGGCCCAATCGGTCAATCCTGACCACTTGGAACTCTTTATAATTCCCGGCGCCGATCATTTTTTCAGCCAAGTGGAACACCGCGATTTTGTGGCGCTAAAAATCGCAGACTGGTTTACCCAAATCCGGGCAAAGACCCAATGAAAGTTCTGAAACCGAATGAAACGACTCAACCCCCTGCTTGTGTGGAGCGATATGGAAACATTGAGTGCCGATTATATTGAATCCCAGTACCTGCTGTGGAAAAAGAATCCTGAAGCCATGTCTTCCGACTGGCGGTTTTTTTTCAAGGGATTTGAACTTGGCGGCAAAGACGACCGGCCAATAGCGGTCTGCGATGAAGACCGCATGCAACTGCAATCCCGCGCGGATGCCTTGGTGCATCGGTATCGGGACCTGGGACACCTGCTGGCCTGCATGGACCCTTTGTCCGCCTGTCCGGTGGAGCATCCGCTGCTCAGTCCGGAATCATTTCAGTTGAAATCGGGCGACCTGAATCAGCAGATACACACACCGTTTTCGTCTCCATCAACCTTGAGCATTAGGGAGCTTATTGCCCGATTGAAGCAGACCTACTGCCGGTCTATCGGCGTTGAGTATATGCACATTCAGAACCCTGAAGAGCGGATCTGGTTGGAAAAGCGGATGGAGCCAACAGGCAATCGGCAGGAGCTGAATTCAAATATCCGCAAGCATATTCTCCATGCTCTGATAAAGTCCACTCAGTTTGAACAGTTTCTGAACAAGGCATATCTGGGCGTAACCCGGTTTTCCCTGGAAGGCGGCGACGGTCTGATTCCTGCGCTGGATGCGCTTACAGAGGCTCTTGCTGCTTCGGGTTGCCGGGAAATCATTTTGGGAATGGCGCATCGGGGAAGGCTTAATGTTCTGGCCCATATTCTGAAAAAACCCTACGAAGAGATATTTGCCGAGTTTGAAAGCTGCTATGATCCGGACAGCCTGGTCGGGTCCGGGGATGTCAAATATCACAACGGCTATCTGACAGATATCGTGGTGGGTGAACGTTTTCCGATGCGAATCTACCTGGTTCACAATCCCAGTCACCTGGAGTCCGTTGATCCTGTGGTGGAAGGCATTGCCCGTGCCCGCCAGGATGCTCTATCTGAAAACGCAGAACAAAAAGTGGTTCCAGTGCTGATTCATGGGGATGCCGCCTTTGCCGGCCAGGGCATCGTGACCGAGGTTCTGAATCTCTCCCGCCTCAGGGGCTATCAGACTGGCGGAACGATTCATATCGTGATCAACAACCAGATCGGATACACTACGCTTCCGGAGGATGCCCGCTCCACCCGCTATGCCACGGACTGCGCCAAAATGCTCATGGTTCCGATATTTCATGTCCACGGAGAAGACCCCGAGGCCGTGGTGCATATAATGCGCCTGGCAGCGGCATACCGCATGGCGTTTGCAAAAGATGTGGTGGTGGATATGATCTGTTATCGCCGCTACGGCCACAATGAAGGGGATGAGCCATATTTCACCCAGCCCCGGATGTACGAACGGATCAGGCAGAGAAAACCGCTCAACAAACTATATGCAGGTCGGCTTTTAGATGATGGGATCGTTACCTTGCCGGAAATCGAAGCGATGGAAAAAGCTGTCCGCGAAAGATTAGACGCGGATTTTCAGACGATTCACGGATCGCAGTGCCTGTTTCCGCAGGCCAGGTTTTATGAAGAATGGCAGGATTATGACGGCCGTTATGGTCATGGCCCAGTATCAACCGGTGTCGATATCGGGCGACTCAAAAGCCTTTGCCGGTCATTGACGGCGATACCGGAAGGGTTCAGCGCCCACCCCAAGATTCAGGCGCTTTTGAAAAAGCGCCTGGAGGCCGTTGAAACGGGTCTTGGCATTGACTGGGCCAATGCCGAGTCTCTGGCCTTTGCCACGCTTCTTTTCGAGGGAACGCCCATCCGGCTGAGCGGCCAGGATGTTCGACGGGGAACGTTCAGTCAGCGGCATACGTTTCTGGTGGATATTAAGACCGGTGAGTGGCATGTTCCCCTGAACAGCCTGGGAGGATCACATGCCGCCTTTTCAGCCTGGGACAGCCTGCTGGCCGAGGCAAGCGTTCTGGGATTTGAATACGGGTACTCCATGGTTCAACCTCATCAATTAGTGATCTGGGAAGCCCAGTTCGGAGATTTTATCAACAATGCACAGTCCGTGATTGATCTTTACCTGGCCAGTGCGGAGAGCAAGTGGCAGCGGTTGAGCGGCCTGGTGCTGCTGCTGCCCCACGGCCTTGAAGGCCAGGGCCCGGAGCATTCCAGCGCCAGACCGGAAAGATTCTTGCAGCTTTGCGCGGATGAGAACATGCAGGTCTGTTATCCGACAACACCTGCCCAGTATTTTCACCTGCTGCGGAGGCAGATGAGCCGAAGGGTCAGAAAACCCCTGGTGATTCTAACGCCCAAGAGCCTGCTGCGGAATCCGCTGGCGGTATCCCGCACCGAAGAACTGACCAGCGGCGGCTTTCAGGATGTGCTATATGACCCTGAAAAAACAGACGCGGTTCAGAGTGTCCTTTTCTGTAGCGGCAAGATATATTACGAATTGATTCAGAAAAGAGATGCTTTGCAACGGCCGGATGTCGCTATTGTGCGGATTGAGCAGTATTACCCGTTTCCGGAGGAGCATCTTAGGCAGGTGATGCAGCGGTATTCACAGGCTAAAACCTGGAAATGGGTTCAGGAAGAGCCGGAAAACATGGGCGCGTGGTGGTTTGTCCGTCCTTTGTTGGAGGGCATTCTTCAGCAACTGCTGATTTATGTGGGCAGAAAACCATCCGCCAGTCCCGCCACGGGATTTTCCAAGATTTATCGCAGGGATCAGGACGCGATTCTGGATCAAGCGTTTCAATATAACATGTTAATTTGAAATAGTTATCTAATAAATTGTAAAAGTGGAGCTGCTTTGCTATGCTCCAAAGATTATATGTACACAACTTCAGATGCCTGGAAAACTTTGAACTGACTTTAAAAGGGATACCTTTTGCGGCTACCCACATAAGGCGGGACAGTTTTAATCTCAAGTATTTACGGTAGCAACCCACCTACGTTGCCTGGACAGGGGCAATTCCAGCATTTGAGTTGATGAGGCACATCGAAAGTGTCCAGGCTTATGTGGGTAGCCTGTTTTGCTGATTGATTTCGACGATGACAAAGATCGATTTCGTTATGTAGAGAGTCAGATTCCGGATGATTTGAAAAAAAGAGTATTCATTCTTGGATTGCAATCTGAACCAGAAAGTTTAAAGAGCGATGTCAGAAAGACTTTTGAGAGCATCGGAAAAGCTCTTGCAAAAGATTGTCAGGGTATGGCGAATGAATTGTGGGAGCATGATCTGCTTAGACAAAACAAACCCGAATTAGATCGTATACTTAAAGATGTCAGAGCATTTCTGTTTATACTGCAAACGGGCATAATCTGCACTTTCCTTATGCTCCCTCTCCCAGCGGGGGAGGGTTGGGGTGGGGGTCCAAAAGTGCAGATTGTGACAGT
>CAIMCT010000527.1 GCA_903839535.1 uncultured Desulfobacteraceae bacterium | reverse complement strand
TAGCCTCCTAAATCCCCCCTTTTGTGATTTAAACTTTAAAGACCTGACCCCTATTGACCCCCTATGGACTTACGACAATCCTTGATCAGCAGCATGAGTTGCAATGAATGAATAGGAGACGGTTCGAAGCCAAATCGCTCATAGAAAGCGCGCGCCCGTTCGTCCTTGGCACTAACAAAGATCGCACGGATGCCAGCGATGTCGGCGGCCTGGAGCGTACGCAGGATGGCATCTCTCAGCAAACACCGGCCTATCTTTTTCCCTTGATAATGAAGATCGACGGCCAGCCGGGCCAGAACCATCACTGGAATGGGATGCCTCGCCAACCCCTTCCGGACGCGCGCGGTTGCATCGCCGTGATCCACAGCCCCAACGGTGAGACTGTAATATCCGATAACCCGGCGCCCCTGGCAAACAACAAAGGTCTTCGCTGCATTGGCCTGTTGATTTTGCAAGGCATAACGCCGCAGCCAATCGTTGAGCAGGAGATATCCGCAATCGAAATCGCCGCATTCATGCTCTTTCGTGAGCAAAACGGGGGCCGTATATGATGCCGCTGACATGCTATTTTCCCCAGATCGCAGGTTCCGCAATAAGCGTCTGCAGACCTGTTTTCACTTGAGCCGGTCTTTCGAGGAGTTCCTGAAATTCCATCCAGGTATTTTCGTCCACCATGAAAAGCCGTTGATCCAAAAGGGTTTGTTCCGCCTTTTCGCAAACGCTGGACAGGACAAATTCGGTAATGCTCTTTCGCGACACCTCGGCTGCACGCTGGATAAGGGCGGCTTGGATCGGCGTCGTTCGCAGTCCCAATCTACCGGAGCGCACCGGTGACGGCTGCTTTTGAGAAGAGGGCGCCTTTGTCATGACTTTGGATATTGCCATAATTACCTCCTTGTGTGTTATATCATTGTACTAACAATGTACGCACATAATATCCTAATGTCAAGGAAAATTTACACATGCAAAAAAACTCGAAAAAAGGATTAGCCGACACAAGAGCGTTCAGTGTACGCGGTAAGATGGTTTGAAATGTTTCATGCGGTCTCAGGTACACGATTCAATTTATTTGTGAATAAATCTTGTGTTAACGTCAAAAGGCATATAATTCATATTCTTTAATCGGTGTCAGCAATGACACCACATAGAAACAGATTGATAATCATGGCATGATCGCACTTAATATGTAACATCTTCTGAAATTCAATAAAGACGAAATCGACCAGCGAATACAGGCTGACAGCGTGGCTGAACACGGTAACAAGGATTCAGGAAAATGATAACGGACTACCATGCCAAGTATTATGCGCATGAATTGAGCCGGGTTGGCGGCAGTGGTGTTGACCGCCTCGACCGTGCGCTGTTCGATGCCTGCGTGGATTTAAATCCGTACCAGATTGAGGCTGCACTTTTTGATCTTCGTTCTCCCACTGTGGAGGAACAGCACAGCTTCCAGGAAGATATCGCCAAGCTGGAACGAAAGAAGCGCATCTTGCGAGAGCGGATATTTGACATCGAAGACGAGATCGCAGAGAAGCGCGACCGTTTAGTGGAGGCGCTGGAAAAGCGTATGCAACAGAAAACAACTGCTTCACCGGTTTTCACGATACGATGGAGAGTGATTTAATAATCAGGAGATAACCATGCCATCTGCCGAACAACTTCGCAGCCGCCTTTTGAAAAAAATCAAGGAGTTGTTTCAACTTGACCAACCGGATCTGGATTTCGGCTTTTACCGTATCATGCACGCCAAGGCGCAGCATGTGCAGGATTTCATCGACAAAGACCTGTTGAAGATTGTAGCGGATTCTTTCGGTCAGGTGGATGACATCCGCAAGGGTGAATTACAGGCTGCTTACGACAAAGCCATTCAAACCGCCAGGGATTACGGCGCCGCCGTTCCTGAGGAGACAGAACCGGTTAAGAAGGCCAAGGCCGCCCTTGATTCGATCAAGGATGCCGCAAGCCACGAGGGCGAAATATACGACCATCTTTATCGTTTCTTTGAACGCTACTACGATGACGGCGATTTCATTTCCAGGCGCTACTATACACGGGAAACGGCAGGCAAGGCGGCTCCTTTCGCCATTCCCTACAACGGCGAAGAAGTAAAGTTGCACTGGGCCAACGCGGATCAGTATTACATCAAAACGACAGAGTATTTCTCTAACTTCACCTTCGATTTGTTGCAGGCCAAAGAAGTTAAGGCAGCCGACAGCGGGTTGCTCGCAATTGTGGAACAAAAAGACAGAACATGTAAAGTACATTTCAAGATTACAGAAGCTGCTGAGGGTGAGCACGGAAATGTGAAAGCCTCTGAGGCCAATAAACGCTTTTTTGTCATCAATACCGAGAAGCCGATTGAAGTGACGAAAGATGGCGAGCTGGTGGTCAATTTCGAATATCGGCCCGACCCGGAAAAATCAGGGCAGGAAAACACATGGCGTGATAAGCGGAATGCCGAGTCTGTGGAAAAAATCCTAAGTCAGATTGAAGAACTTGTTCGGGAAGATGATGAGCATGGTAATGTGCTTGCCGAATATTTGCGCCTGCTGAAAAGCCCCGCCCCCACTGAAAGCGACAAGAAACGACCTGTGCTGGCTAAGTACATCAACCAGTACACCGCCCGCAACACCATGGACTATTTCATCCACAAGGACTTGGGCGGTTTCCTGCGCCGTGAGTTGGATTTTTATATCAAGAACGAAGTGATGCGTCTCGATGACATCGAGAACGCAGAAGCCCCGGCCGTTGAGACATATCTTTCCAAGATCAAGGTACTGCGAAAGATATCAGGCAAACTTATCGATTTTCTCGCTCAGCTCGAAGATTTTCAGAAAAAGCTTTGGCTCAAGAAAAAGTTTGTGGTTGAGACCAACTATTGTATCACCCTGGATCGCGTGCCTGAAGAACTCTACCCGGAAATCGCCGCCAACGAAGCCCAGCATGACGAATGGGTCAGGCTGTTTGCCATTGATGAAATAGAGGCTGATATCACTGATCCCGGTTATACCAAGCCGCTAACAGTGGAATTTCTGAAGGCCAATAGCAAGTTGATGCTGGATACTCGTTTTTTTGATGAGGTGTTTAAGGGCCGACTGATTGCCTCCATCGAAAATTTTGATGAGCAATGCGACGGATTGCTTATTCATTCGGAGAATTTCCAGGCTCTGAATCTCATTGGAGAGCGTTACAAACAACAGATAAAGGCGACTTATATCGATCCACCATACAACACAGTTCATTCTGAGATTATCTATAAGAATCAATTCAAACATTCATCTTGGTTGTCATTAATTGCCAGTGCCGCGAGAATCGTTCCCGCTTTTTGGCATAAGACATTTTCCTTTGGCATAGCGATTGATGATTATGAGTTTGTGAATCTCGCTGCATTGTTGGATGAGCTTTTTCCAAACCTTGAGCGTTCAATTGTTGTGGTTAACCATCATCCCCAAGGCGCAGGTGGAAGACTTTCAAGAACCCATGAATATTTGATCCTTTTTAGCCCACCTGATGCCCCTTCGTATTTAGGAAAACCAAAAAACGATTATCAAGAAGAACGTAGCTTCATGCGAAGCGGGACTGCTGAAAACAATTACCGTTCTGGCAGGTGGAAGAGCTTTTATGCACTACTTCACGATCCAGTAACCAACACGATTGTAGATGCTGAGGTTCCAGTTCCGCTTGGTGAGGAATATCCGGTATCAAACACGCCAGAAGGATATAGAAGGGTTTATCCTGTTAACTCTATGGAAGAAGAACGCGTTTGGCGATCAAGCTACATTACCGGAAAGAAAAGGGCTCAAGACGGCGAGCTTATTGTTTCGGAGCGTGGGACAATATATCAGACTATTGATCACGATGGAAAGCGGGAAACACTTTTTAGCAACTGGACTGACAGTAAATTTAATGCTGGGGTTCACGGATCTAATGTTCTTGGCGATTTAGGCCTTAGTCGCATGTTTGATTACCCGAAATCGATATTTACAATTGAGACCGCTCTGTGGGCGCAAACCTATGGAGATAATAATGCGACAATTTTAGATTATTTCGCCGGTTCCGGGACTACGGGGCATGCTGTTGTAAATCTCAATAGAAGTGATAAAGGAAAAAGAAAGTTCATACTTGTGGAAATGGGCGATTATTTCAATACCGCGACGAAACCGCGTATTCAAAAAAGCATTTATTCAGCTTCATGGAGTGATGGGAAACCCACATCTCGCCATACCGGCATCTCTCACTGCTTCAAATACCTTCGCCTTGAATCCTACGAAGATACATTAAACAACCTTCAGTTCGACGAAAGCCCAACGCGCAATAAAGCACTGGCGGCAAATGCTTCTCTGAAAGAGGATTACATGCTCCGTTATCTACTTGATGTGGAGACAAGGGGCAGTCAGTCACTTCTGAATATTGATGCCTTTGCCGACCCTACTGCCTACACCCTTCAGGTCAAAAAGCCTGGCTCGGATGAGTATTTCACCAGGAACGTGGATATCATCGAAACCTTTCACTATCTGATCGGTTTGCGCGTCGGACACATCGCTGTGTCCCAGACTTTCAATGCCGCCTTCAAGCGCATTCTTGACCCGGAACTCCCGGAAGATCAACGCACCAAGCTGCTGGTTGATGGCAAGATCAGGCAGGACGCTGAAGGCTCCTGGTGGTTCCGCAAGATCGAAGGCTGGGTTCCCAAAGATACTGCTAATCCCAACAATGGTCAGCGCGAGAAGGTGCTTATCGTTTGGCGCAAGCTCACCGGCGACCTTGAGAAGGACAATCTGATGCTGGACGAGTGGTTTCAGAAAAACCGCATCAGCACCCGCGACTTCGAGTTCGACACCATCTATGTCAACGGCAGCAACAATCTGCCTAACCTTCTGCAGGAAGGTGACACCTGGAAAGTCCGCCTGATTGAAGAAGAGTTTACGAAACGTATGTGGGATGTGGAAAGCGCGTAAGGAGAATCAACATGAAGATAGAAAGCATTCGACTTAAAAATTTCAAGGCATTCCAGGATGTGGAATTAAGCAATCTTCCTAATTTTTGTGTGTTTGTCGGTGCTAACGGGACCGGCAAAAGTACCATATTCAGCGTTTTCGGCTTTTTGCGTGATGCCATGACAAGCAATGTCAGTACCGCCTTGGCAAAATTAGGCGGAAATCGTGGATTCAAAGAAGTCAGAAGCCGGAATGCCGATGGTCCCATTGAAATTGAACTTAAGTTCAGAGACCAACCCGATACGCCTTTGACGACCTACTTCCTGCAAATCAATGAAAAACAAGGACGGGCTTATGTAAAGCGGGAAGTTCTTAAGTACCGGCGTGGAAGCAGTGGCCAACCCTGGCATTTTCTGGATTTTTCCAGCGGTAAGGGCACTGCGGTTACCAATGAACTTGAGAAAGTCAACGAAGTAAAAGATTTAAACCGTGAAGAACAAATTTTAAAGTCAGCGGACATTCTTGCCATCAAAGGACTGGCGCAATTCGAGCGTTTTCCGGCCGTCGTTGCGTTAGGTGATCTTATTGAAAACTGGCATATTTCTGACTTCCATATCAGCAGAGCCAGACCAGAACAAGACGCGGGGTATGCCGAGCATCTGTCTCGTGAAGGAGAGAATCTGTCGTTGGTAATCCAGTATCTTCACGGCCGCCATCGTGATAAATTCGAGCAGATTCTCAACCTGTTGAAGATGCGCGTTCCCGGCATCAATCATCTGGAATCGAAAACCACGGAAGAAGGTAGAGTTTTGTTGAAATTCCAGGATGGGGCTTTCGAGGACCCGTTTCTCGCCCGTTATGTTTCGGACGGCACAATAAAGATGCTGGCATATTTGACGCTTCTTTATGACCCTTCACCACATCCTCTTCTTTGCGTGGAAGAACCGGAAAATCAGCTTTATCCAAAACTGCTCTGGGAGCTTGCCGAGGAGTTTCGTTCCTACGCCAATCGTGGCGGGCAAGTGTTCGTCTCCACACACTCTCCTGATTTCCTGAACGCAGCACGGGTAGAAGAAGTTTTCTGGCTTGTTAAAAAGGCAGGATACACACAGATTCGCCGGGCTTCCGATGATCCGCAGATTGTAACCTATATGCGGGAAGGGGATCAGATGGGATATTTGTGGGGACAAGGATTTTTCGAGGGAGCTGATCCATGATGAAAACAATCGTATTCTTTCTCGAAGAGCCTTCAGCCAAGGAGATGCTGGAAGGGCTTCTCCCACGCATCCTGCCCCCTGATGCCACGCCTCGTTATATTGTTTTCCAGGGCAAACAGGATTTGGAGAAAAATCTGGTCAAGCGACTGCGAGGCTGGCTGCTGCCAGAATCTGTGTTTGTTGTCATGCGGGATCAGGACGCTGGTGATTGTTTTACGGTCAAAAAAAGACTGGTTGATCTTTGCTTGCAAGCCGGAAAGGAAGATACCCTGGTTCGCGTAGCCTGTCGAGAGTTGGAAAGTTTTTATCTTGGCGATTTACAAGCAGTCGAAAAGGGGCTTGGACTGAGGGGAATTGCCTCGGAACAAAGAAAAAGCAAATTCAGAAATCCAGACGAGCTTGGTAACCCGTCCGAGGAGCTGTCTAAACTGACCCATGGAATCTATCAGAAGAAACCTGGATCACGCGCAATTGCGCCCTGTCTCGATCTTTCTGCAAATAAATCACATAGCTTTAACGTCCTGTTGGCGGGAATCAAAAGGCTGATTGACGATAAGGATCATAATGGCAAAGCGTAAACCCAGAGGCCCAAAACAACACAGTTTTCGCAATAAGCTGGTTTTAAATCAATGGCTGTTATCCCTGTTCGGTATTGATCCCCTGGCCAAGCATACAGTGAACGGGAAAAGTGTCCGCTCTTTCCACAAACTGGCGGACCCGATCCGTAATTCACGGCTGGAAGGGTTGGATAAGGACAACTTGCATTATTTTTATCACTATCTTGGGGATAGCCGTTTGTTCAGTTATGCCGATCCCAACGCCAACATTTTCGGCTTTCGCATCAACCGGGATATGCTGCTGAGCTACGAGCAAAATATCGTCCGCCACACCCAGTCCATCAACGAGAAACGCCACCGGACGGTGATATGGAAATACTATCAGTGGCTGACGCTGCTTTTTGTGGAAATCTATCTGGACCGGTTTTTCAGCAATCGTGAGGGCTTGTTGTCGGAACTCAACGCCTTTGTGGAAGGCTTCAACCGGCATTGGACGGAATACGCTGATGTGCCCCTTTACAACGAAGACGATCTGAACAAGCTCTGCCTGCAAAACGCCACAGGAAGCGGAAAGACGCTTATTATGCACGTCAACCTGCTGCAATACAGGCATTATGCCGGCAAACATGGCAAGGATAAATATCTCTCCCGTGTTATTCTGTTGACGCCAAATGAGCGGCTCTCTGAACAGCACATTGCCGAGTTCAGGGAAAGTGATATTTCGGCAAGTAGCTATCTCCAGTCTCGTGGTGACCTATTTGGACTTGCCCAAGGCTTAAATCGGGTTGATGTGCTGGAAATCACCAAACTGGCCGACCAGGAAGGGCCGAACACCATCGCCACCCGCAGCTTAGGTGATCAGAACCTGCTTCTGGTGGACGAAGGACACAGGGGCATGAGCGGCAAGGAGGAAGGCGTCTGGTTTACGCGGCGCGGCGATTTGTGCGCCAAGGGCTTCACCTTTGAATACTCGGCCACATTTGAACAGGCGGTGCAGGCTTCAGGCAATTCTGAATTTGAGAACAGCTACGCCAAGACGATTGTCTTTGACTATTCTTATCGCTGGTTTTACGAGGATGGATTCGGCAAGGATTATCAGATTCTTAATCTGCCGGAGTCCTTTGAGGAAACCCGGTCGTTGTATATGACAGCATGTCTGATCAAGTTCTACCAACAGCTTCGGATTTACGAAGAAAAGGCAAAGGACTTCGATACTTTCAACCTGGAGAAACCGCTTTGGGTGTTTGTCGGCAGCACCGTTTCCTCCTCGAAAATGAGCAAGGACGAGCAGATTGTGGCCACCGATGTGGCGCAGATCATCCAGTTTATCGCGGACTTTCTGGATAACCGGCAGGCGGCAGTCCGTCGAATATATGAAATCCTGACCGGTAAAGGTCAGGATACAGGCCTTTTGGACAAGGACGGCAACGACATCTTTGCCGGAGCTTTTACTTATATATCCCGGGCCATGAACGCCGGGGAAAACGTGGAAGACATTTATCGGGATATTCTCTACCGGTTGTTCAACAATGCCGCTGGCGGAAGTCTCTCTCTGGATCGTATCAGGGGTGAATCCGGTGAAGTGGCGCTGCGGGTTGGGGCTTCAGAGATTCCTTTCGGACTGATCAATGTTGGCGACGCGAAAAGCCTTTGCGATCATATAGCAGGAGTAGCAGCGCAGAATGGCACCCGGTTAACCGTGGAAGACAGTGACTTTACCGACACCATGTTTGCGCAAGTGAAGGATTCCACATCGCCGGTGAATCTTCTGATCGGTTCCAAAAAGTTCGTGGAAGGCTGGGATTGTTGGCGAGTCAGCACCATGGGTCTGATGCACGTTGGCCGCTCAGAAGGTTCTCAGATCATCCAGTTGTTTGGTCGTGGCGTGCGATTGAAGGGTTATGAGTGGAGCCTCAAACGCAGCGGCCATTCTCATGCGCCGGTCCACCCGACCTTTATCGAGGAACTTGAAACGCTGAACGTGTTCGGTATTGAGGCGGACTTCATGGAGAAATTCCGTGAATTTCTAAAGGATGAAGGACTTCCGGGCAACGAACGCCGCAAGATCATTACTATACCGCTGAACGTGACATATAACTTCGGCAAGAAGCTGAAGATACTGCGTCCCAAAAGGAAAGCATCCGATGGCAAGGAATATGATTTCAAGAAAGACGCGCCGGTCCCGACAGTCGGCGATGTGCCGGACTATATGACCCATAACACGGTTGTGGCCGATTGGTATCCGCGTATCCAGGCGATGCAATCACGGGGAGCCGCTCTGGCCACCCAGAAGGACAGGGTATCGCTTCGTGAACAGCATTTGTCTCTGCTGGATTACGATGCGCTTTTCTTTGATCTGGAGCAGTTCAAACGCGAGCGAAGCTGGTACAACTTCAATATTTCCAAGGAAGGAATCAAGAAGCTTCTATCTCGAAATGACTGGTACACCCTTTATTTGCCCGAAGCCAGACTGAATCCAGCAGGTTTTGACGGCGTAATGCTTCTCCAGCAGGTAGTCGCCGAACTGCTGAAACGCTACTGCGATCACTTTTACAATTACCGCAAGCGGGAGTTTATTGAGCCACGCCTGGAACTTCGTGAGTTGACACCAGACGATGATAATTTGCCGCAGGAGGAGTTCTATCAACTAATTGTCGATGGTGATGAGGAACAAGTCATTCAAGGTATTCAACAAATCAAGAAAGACCTGGAAGAAGGAAAAGATGCTCTGTTAAAGGTGGGCGAGTTGAATGCCTGCAATTTCGGCAAACATCTGTTCCAACCGCTGTTTCATGTCCGGCGCGGCGAGAAAATAACTATCTTGCCGGTGGCGCTCAACGAAAGCGAATACCAGTTCGTCACCGACCTGAAAAGTTGGTGCGACGAACACAAAGCCATTTTGCAGAAGGACGGCATGGAGCTGTTCTTGCTTAGAAACTTGAGCCGTGGCAAGGGCGTTGGTTTCTTTGAGGCGGGTAACTTTCACCCGGATTTCATTCTCTGGATGCTGGCGGGGGAAAAGCAGTACGTCACTTTCATAGAGCCACACGGCCTTTTGCACGAAGGCCCGGCGAGTGAGAAGCTGTTGTTCCATGAGCGTATCAAAGAAGTCGAAAAACGGCTGAATGATCCAAACGTCATTCTGAACAGCTTCATCCTTTCCTGGACCCGATATCCGCAGTTGAAATGGGGCAACTCCCAGACGGAGCTTGAAAACAAGAACGTTCTTTTCATGACGGACGACCGTGACCGATACATCGACAAGCTTTTCACTAAATTGAGGGGGATCGTGATAAAAGAAAGCCCAGCCTTGATGATTTAAGAACGGGTTCAGGGAAGATGATCCTTAAAGATGGCCAGACTCAAGGATCATGCAAGTAAGCATAACTCCAAAAAATAAGGAAGATGCTGGTGATGATAATTTCGAGCAAACCTATTATTATGTAAAAGAAACTCGTAATTATTCCGTATATCTTTTTAAAACAGATGATGTACAGAAACTGATTAACTACTTGTTATTTTTTAAGGAGGTTGTTTACCGATGAATTTTGGGCGAACTATTAAAATATATTTGTCAGACGGGACTCCTTCCGGGATAAGGCATATTGAAATTATAAATTGGTCTGGTCAGGCGGTTTATTGTCCGCGCAGTCGTTTTGCTGAACTGGCAAAATGGGATGAAATTAAAAGGCCGGGTGTGTATTTTCTATTTGAACGCCAGAGTAACGATTCTGATAACCGCGTTTATATTGGAGAATCTGAAAATGTCATAAAAAGACTCAACACCCATGAAAGAGATTTCTGGAACGAATTGGTAATCTTTACAAGCAAAGACGAAAACCTCACAAAATCTCATATCAAATATTTGGAAGCAAGGTTATCAGCACTTGCTGTCCAAGCCGAACGCTATAAAATTGAAAATTCAAATACGCCGGCGGAGTCATCTCTACCACGAGCAGACAGAGATGCTATGGAAGAATTTATCAATAATATGAAAATTATTCTTGGTACGCTTGGACACAAATTACTTGAACCTTTAAAGGCCTCGACTAAATCCGACAACCAGAACAATCAAAGTAACAAAAGCTCAATTGCCGGTATATCTTTAACATTTTCTCTCAAAAACCTTGTCGCACATGGCCAGGTTACTGACGATGGATTTCTATTATTAGCCGGTTCTGATGTCTCAATTTCCGCAACCCAAAGTTTAGCGGTGGGTTGGCGGGCCATAAGAGATAAATGGATCGCAGACGGTATTTTAAAGCTTTCCGGTGAAAATTATCGACTTGAAAAAGATTCTCTGGTAAGCTCACCCTCTTGTGCTGCAGCACTTGTAGCCGGTACTACCAGAAGTGGTCCGCAGAGCTGGCAAGATGAAACCGGGCGGACCCTCAAGGCAATTGAGGAGCAACTACTGAAGGAAACATAACCAGCGGGTCCAAAACGGAGCGCCAAAAGTGGCGCGTGACCCGCGTGTTCAATAAAATATTGAAATTACCTTTGCTGAATCACAAGGAAAAAAGGAAAATATGAAAATCGAAATCGGAGAATCCTTAGTATATAGTTATTTAAGGCATGAAAAAAACTGCCTGATCACACAGACAAACTGGAAGCCATCTGGTAATTGGAATATCCCAAAAGAAATATTAGACAATGCTATTTACGAATTTGACAAAATTAACAAGCACCACTCATTTTCGGAAATATTCAACTCTGATCTTAGGCAAACAATAAAACAAGCGGAGATAGATGTTCTTGGTATTGACCAATATAATCATATTTATGCATTTGAAG
>CAIMCT010000526.1 GCA_903839535.1 uncultured Desulfobacteraceae bacterium | reverse complement strand
AGGGCGAATACAAGATTCGCCCCTACGAAATAAACCCAACTGGCCGAAACGATGATCAAGGCCGTATATTCTTTATTGGAAATCACCTAACGCATGGTGCCGGCAGGAATCATTTTATAGAACGATTGAAAGAAATATGCTCAATCTGTTGATTAAAGATCCGCTTGAATTCATTATCATCGCCATACCGCTCTTATATTCCATCATTTTTCATGAGCTGGCGCATGGCTGGGTAGCCTATCTCATGGGTGATCCGACAGCCAAGTCGCTGGGCCGTCTCAGCCTCAATCCACTCAAACACCTCGACCCCATGGGTACAATCATGCTCTTTGTTTTCGGCTTCGGCTGGGCAAAGCCGGTTCCAGTGAATTTTGGCCGACTGCATGACAGGCGCAAGGGGATGGTACTGGTCTCTGCCGCTGGGATCATAACTAACATGCTGATAGCATTTATTGCTCTTTTTTTGAATCGACTGCTGTCCCTTTCGCCGTCAAGTACACCGGGGGAGCTTCTCTACTATCTGGCGCAGATCAATATCATGCTGGCCGCTTTTAATTTGATTCCATTGCCGCCTCTCGACGGATCGAAAATTCTTATGGGCTTCGCATCCCCAGGCATCCAAAATTGCTTTTTCCGTTTTGAGCGATATGGATTCTTTATTATCATTGCGCTGCTGTATTTTGGCGTTCTGAATCCTGTAATTAACTTTTTCCAATGGATGATTCTATCGCTCATCAAACTGTTGTTGCCCTAAATGGTAGTCCTAAACAGGTGACAGTCTGTTTTAATTATTTAAAATTTATAACTTATGAAGAAATTTTGCTTTAAGGGGTGGTTGCGTCGTTTATGTGCCCATTTTCTATGTTATTGAGAACTTACTTATATCGAGTAGAACAAAATTATCAAGGTCCCTGCCCTTAACCACCACCAGGGTGATATCATCCGCCTGAACGGAGGTTTGCCGGAAATCGGTTATTGCAGAAAGGACAGCCTCGATCATGTCGCTGGATGAAGATCGGTGCCACTGACGTATAATTTGACGAAGCCTTTCTTTCCCGAACCGCTCTCCCATGGGATTTTCAGTTTCCCATATACCATCTGTGCCAATCAGAATGATTTCGTTGCCGGTGCAGCAGGTTTGCTGATACTCTTGATAGAGCCATTCGTCATCAACGCCCAGGGCCATGCCGCTTCCGCCAAGCTCCCGAAAACTGTCGGTAACTGGATCATAAACCACCGCCGCATCATGGCCGGCCCTGACCCATTGAATCAGTTTGTTTTTGCAATCTATCACCATGAAAAACAGCGTCATGAAGTTGCCGCTCAGGGCAGTATCCACACCCAGCAGGCGATTGACATCGCCCACGATCTGCGAAAGGGTTCCCGGACGGATGATTCGGCTGCGCAATAGCGCCCGTGTTGTCGTCATTAAAAGCGCCGCTGAAATCCCGTGTCCCGCCACATCGCCGACTGCAACACCAATGCGGTTTTCCCCAAGTTCAGGAAACTGCAGAAAATCATAATAATCTCCGCCGGTGTCATCACAATAAATGCTTTTTCCGGCAATGTCCCGCCCACAGAAATTTATTGACCGCTGTGGAAGAAGATTCTGCTGGACTTCCTTTGCTAAGTTCAGGGACTCCTTAAGATGCATCCGTTCTTCCAGTTGATGCGACATGGCATTGAAACTGGCTGTGAGTTCTCCCACCTCATCCTGACCATTGACCGAAAGCGTCTGACCGAAATCGCCATTAGCCAGTTTTCCGGCAGCAATGGAAACCACCTTGATTGCAGCCACGGTTTTGCCCGTAACCCATCTAATCAGAAGCAGGATGGACAGGACGGAAGACAGACCAAATATTAGATAATAGTTCCGAAAGGAGATCATCGGCGACAGGATTTCCTTTGCAGGTGCAATCATGACAAGGGTCCATGGCGCTTCCTGAAGTCTGTAAAACCCGAATATTTCGAAAACGGGAAAACCAGGGCCAAATACGATTCCAAGAGATTTTTCCTTTATGGCTTCGAGTGCCTTCAGCTCAAGTACATCCCCGGTTTCGCCAAGGCGCCGCCGGTATTCAGGAGACGTAGCAGCCAAAATCCGTCCGTTCAAATCCACAAGAAACACCTCGTTGCTTTGCCACCAGCCGGTTGATTTGACGGTTTCAATCAGATAATCAAACGGCATCACTGCTTCTATAGAACCGATACTTTCTTGCTCGTTGTTTTTAATGTTGGAAATGAGGGATACGGTCAAGCCCGCATCACAGGTAACCTGACAGGAAGGAGAAACCTCTATGGTAATAGCATGTTGGCCTACGCCATGCTTGCTATTATGGGAAGCATCCGGAAACAGGTCGGACCCGGAATCGGCATAATGCGATACAGGGTCTTCTGCGTGACGAGATTTTTCAAGCCGATTCAAGGTGACACGGGAGACACCTTCTACTCCCTTGAGTTGTTCAATAATATCCCCCTGAATCCATCCTGAGTATGGTTTTTCGGAAATTTGCTGATACAGATCAAGCCATATTTTCGGAATGTTCAGACGCATATCCACTTGATGCGCCGCACGCTCAAGGCGCAGCACTGCAGCCTCGCCCCACTGGTCCAGAAGCTTGGTGCGGGCATAGAAAAACCCGGTGGCGCCCATCCCAAGAAGCAATACCGCCACGGGAAGAAGTACAAAAAAAGACAACCGTTGCTGAAGGGTTCTGGGCATCATCAAAACGGTTACGCATCGCTCCATTCCATGAGAAGTTTCTGTTTTTTTGCAGTATTGCAGGTTTTACAGACGGGGGTCACATTGCCTTTGGTGGTTCTTCCGCCACGGGATAGCGGCACAACATGATCCATTGTCAGTTCACCGGCAGGCGTGGGCTGTCCACAGTATCCGCAGACACCCTTGGCGCACTGGCGTTTCCACCACTGAGACGCACGCAGGTCCCTGGCTTTCTGGCGTTCCCGCTTGATATCCTCGTTTTCCAGATTCAATTCAAAAGGTTTCATAGTAAATTCTGATCCGCAATCCAGCTTTGAATCTGCTCTACCAGCAGGGCGTAATAGGCTTCAGATCCTCCGAACCCCTGGCGGCCGAAAAAATAATTGATTTCAAGAAACAGTGGAACAGGCAGCTTTTCATCTGAAGAAAACAAAATGTCAAACCCGGCCAGATTGATGTGTGTTCTGGCGCAAAATTCGCGAACCACCTGAACAGCCTGCTCCTGAAGCACGGGATCAGAAACCCTGTCCATCCGGGCACCTTTCGACAGGCTGGCGCAAAAAGGGGGCTGGAAGCCCCCTTCACACTTATTAATATCCGGTTGATCGTGAGACCGCCAGTACGATTCGTAACGCCGGTAAATCACTACAACTCGCAGGGATCTGAATCCCGATGGAATATACCGCTGGATCAAAAATCCTTGCTGCCCGGTCGCCTCATAAGCCTTGACCTGATTGAGGCGGCGTTCAAGATCATCTGTGGATACAATCAGGTGGACATTGTCTCCATCCCCGCCCCAATCCATCTTCAGCACAAAAGGATATGAGGGCGCAAATAGGTCATTGTTTTTACAGGATTCAACGTAATCGCTGAAACGCTCAAATATCTTCGTGTCAGGACAGGATGCGCCGATTTCCTGAAAAAGCCTTGCCTGCCCTATCTTGCCTGGATAGGCGAATCTTGCCGTGTAATCAGGGAAAAACCGGGCGCAGTTACAGCTTACCATCCGGTAAAGTTCCTTTGAACACCCCTGAGGCAAAATGACGGCATCCGCAGATTGAATCAGCGCCAGGTCGTTTGCATCCGGAAATCTTCCGGCGCAGAGCCGATTTTCGTCGGCTTCAAAGCAGGGGTGATAAGAAAGAATCATCAGTAACCGAACTTGGATAAAAAGCGGGTGTCTTTGCTCCAGTTTTTTTCAACCCGGACAAACAGTTTCAGAAACACCCGCTTGCCCAGCATTCTCTCAATTTCCTTACGCGCATCCTCACCGATACGTCCGAGCTTGCTCCCCTGTTTGCCGATCATAATGCCTTTCTGTGAATCGCGTTCAACGTGGATGGTAGCGTGAATACGGGTGAGGTCCGCGTTTTTCTCATCTTCCTGGAATAAATCAATGGTCACTGCAACCGAATAGGGAATTTCCTCTCCTGTCTGACGAAATACCTTTTCCCGGACAATTTCTCCCGCCAGAAACCGAACCGAAAGATCTGTAAGGTTCTCTTCAGGGAATAAGGCAGGGCCATGCGGAAGGACATCTGACAATGCCTGAATCAGGGCATCCACCTGTTCGCCGGTCTCTGCGGATACGGGAACAACGGCTTTAAACGGATAAATGGCAGCCCACTCGGCGATCAGGGATAGCAGGGATGGTCTGGCGATCAGGTCAATTTTATTCAGGGCCAGAATTACCGGGCGGCTCTGATTTTGAAGGGCGGTTTTCAACATGGCTTCGGATTCGGAATCTGCATCCGAGGCATCCACCATCAGAAGCAGTACATCCACATCACCCATTACCGAAAGCGCTGTTTCAACAATACGGGTATTCAGAGGGCTTCTGGCCGTATGGATACCCGGCGTATCAATAAAAACGAGTTGGGAGCCAGGACGGTTAACAATCCCCTGAATCCGGTTTCGGGTGGTCTGGGGTTTCTTGGAAGTAATGGATATTTTCTGCCCGATCATGCGATTCAACAACGTGGACTTCCCAACATTGGGAGGACCGACAATTCCGATAAAACCTGTTCTGAATCCTTCCTCAAAGTGTTGCTGCATGGCATATCCTTTCGATGGCATCCCAGATCAGTTCTTTTCCTGTCCGGGTTTTGGCCGAAAACAAAATGATTTGATCCTTGGTAATACCCGTGGTTGTTGTAACAAGGGTTAATTGCCGAGCCAATTGAGCTGTTTTCAGTTTGTCGGTTTTTGTCAAAATGAAAATAGTCGGAATTTGATGGTGACCCAGCCAGTTGATCAGATACAGGTCTTTTTCATCTGGAATCCTGCGGATGTCCATGATCATGACAACGGCCTTCAGCGTGGGCCGTCCGGACAGATAAGTTTCGATCATGGGCCGCCAGCTTTTTTGAATAAAAGCCGGAACCTTGGCATATCCATATCCGGGCAGATCCACAAATGTCATGCTGCCATTTACATCAAAAAAATTGATCAACTGGGTTCTACCTGGTGTCGTGCTGGTCTTGACTAATCGTTTTCTATTTACCAGGACGTTGATGAGCGAAGATTTCCCCACATTCGATTTACCGGCAAACGCAATTTCCGGGAAGCTCACCGGAGGGTACTGCGCTGGCCGGGTTGCGCTGGTAACAAATTCAGCAGACAGGATTTTCATATTGATCCAGTGATAGCTTCGTAAAAAGCCCAATATCTGCGTTGAGCTTCATTCTTCGTTATTGCGGCGTACTGTCGTACGCCTCACTCCTCAGAATTCGCTCGCCTTGATCTTGAACTTTTTCTTTGCTATCCTCAACCTTTTTATGAGCTCATCAAACAGGTGAGGATAGCTGATTTTTAACTTCTTGACTTCAGATAAATTTCCAGGCGGTTCATTCCCTCGGCGATGTTTTCCAGAGAATTGGCATAAGAAAACCGTAGATATCCCTCGCCATTCTTTCCAAAATCAATGCCCGGCGCAACGCCGACACAGGCTTTTTCCAGAATATCAAAGGCGAGCTGATACGAATCCATGGAAATGTGCCGGGCGTTGGCAAACACATAAAAAGCGCCGGTAGGCTCGATCGTTATGCCAAGCCCCATTTCCCGCAGCCTTTTGATCATGAATTTCCGGCGCCCGTCATAAATCCGCTTCATGCGGGTAACATCTTCGCCGGCATATTTAAGGGCTGCAATCCCGGCCTTTTGCACCATGGAATTGGCTGAGATGAAAAAATTCTGATGGATTTTCTGAAGCGCCCGCATATAGGGTTTGGGCGCAATCACATATCCCAGCCGCAAGCCGGTCATAGCGTAGAGTTTGGAAAAACCGTTCAGCACAAAGGCGTTGTCCGTAAATTCCAGAATGGAATGTTCTTTTCCTTCATATACCAGACCATGATATATCTCGTCCGAGACGATGCTGGGGGAAAATTCGGCGATCTTTTTCATTCGCTCGCCGGAAAGCAGATTGCCAGTTGGGTTGGACGGGGAATTGATAAAAACAGCACGGGTTCTGTCAGTGATTTTTTCCTGAATCGCTTCGGGCCGGTATTGGAATCCGTCTTCTTCATAGACCGGAATCCGTACCGGAACACCCTGAACAAACTGAATAAAATTTGGGTAACAGGCGTAATGAGGATCCGAGATGATCACCTCATCCCCAGGTTCCAGAAGCGCCGAGAAAACCATGAACATGACAGGGGATGTGCCGGAGGACACCAAAATCTGATCCGGCTCCACCTTTACCCTGTAGGTAGCGTAATAATATTCACAGATCGCCTCACGAAGTTCCAGAAGTCCAAGACTGTGAGTGTAGTGGGTAAACCCGTCCGCAAGCGCCTTGCAGGCGGCCTCTTTGACGCATTCAGGAGCGTTGAAATCCGGCTCTCCCACCTCCAGATGGATGATATGCCGCCCCAGGCATTCCATCTCGCATGCCTTTTCCAGGACATCCATCACGATAAACGATGTCATTTCTTGTGTACGTTTTGAGATCATAGATGCTGGACCTTCCTTTTCATCGAATGTTACCATGAAACTGTAGTGATATACAAGTAATGCTGAATACAAAGATTTTACTGCTACAGTTACTTGCCATCATTTGTCATCTCACCGCTCTCGTCGAACCTCATTAGCTATGTATACGCCCGAATCGTTCATCTCAAATGAATGGGGACAGCCACTCATTTCTTCTCTCTTTTCCCTGCTATATTGGCAAATTAGTGGCTGTCCCCAATTCTCCTATCCTGTAGATATAAGAGTCTTCGATAAAGGTGCCATTCAGGGTGTTTTTCGAAAACCTGATTCCAGCGAATTCACTTCCTGTAGTTATGGCGATGCTGAGCAGGTTGGCTAAGGGATTCGAAGTATCAGCAACCCCGATATCATTCAGTGAAATGACTGACTCTGATTTATCGGCGTTTTTGTTCGCTTCCAGAATACGTTTGTAAAAACTCTTTGGCCCATCAGTTTTCACGAAAGGTGAAATAAGCATCATTTTCCATGTTTTTTCGTCAGAAATGAATAACCAAAAAGCCGCCCGAACGTTCGACTGTGATTGATCAAGCCGCTCAATCAGCTTGGCCCCGACATCAATCATCTGCTCCGACAATATCTCTCTTACCACCAACTCTTTATCCATACCAATATTCCCGATTTATTGTCCATAATTGCTTCAAAGAAGTCCTTCGCCATGGTTTCCTCAATTGTATGTTCATACCTGATATCTTCGGACCAATCCTTCGCCACACCCCAGTTTAGCTTAAAATCTTCGTCATTTTTTTCCTTCTCCAGGAGCTTCTGCTTCAGACCCGCCACACCCAACAGATCGCCCAGCTTATGCGTATAGCAAGCATTAGCCAGATTTTTGTCCGGAAAGTCATGCTCTTTTACCTGTCTGGCAATACAGGCCTTTATCGCACATTCCAAAGCATACCCCAGCAAATAGTACGCACCTTCGTAGCATTTATGGTCGAGGAGCAATTTTGCTTCCTTAACTCTAACATCCACCAGTGCCTCGAGATTGTTCTTGTTCATATTATTTTTCCAATAACATTGACTGCAGCATCATGGAGAATCAATCTGTCCATATAGCTTTCTATCTGTTCCACAGCTTCTTTTTCGGATGAGACATACTTGACGGACTCCCGGAACCTGCTGCTTTCGGGAAGTCCCCGAACAAACCACCCAAGCCGGCTTCGCATCATCGGACATGCCAGTTTCTCGCCAAAATGACACACCGATGCATTTACATATCGTATCATTATTTCACGGCGTCTGGCAATATTTACCAAGGGGATTTGCCTGGAGTGCAGTCTGGCATCAATTTGAGAAAAAATCCAGGGGTTGCCCATAGCGTATCTGCCCACCATGACGGCATCGCAACCGGTCTGTGCGAACATATCAATTGCTGTTTCAGGCGAGATAATATCACCGTTTCCGATGATCGGTATGGAAACCGATTGCTTTACCGCAGCGATGACGGACCAATCTGCATTTCCCTGAAACATCTGCTGTGCGGTTCGGGGGTGAACGGCAATGGCATCCACACCGACACCTTCAGCCATTCTGGCGATGTCAAGAGCCTGTTTGCCGGATTTATCCCATCCGGTCCGGATTTTGATGGTCAGCGGAATGCTGATGGCGCTTCGCACCGCGCGCAGAATAGCCTCAGACTTGAAAACATCGCGCATCAGGGCCGCTCCCGAACCGGTTTTCAGCACTTTTTTTACGGAGCAACCGAAATTGATATCCAGGATATCTGCCCCGGATGCCTCGACCATTGCCGCTGCTTCCGCCATCATAAACGGATCGGATCCAAATATCTGAACAGACAGCGGCTTTTCTTCCGCAACGCTTTCCAGCATGGTATGGGTTTTGCCGGAATTATACACCAGCCCGTTGGAGCTGATCATCTCCGAGCAAACCAGCCCGCAGCCGTTTTCCTTGGCGATCAGCCGAAACGGCAGATTGGTGATGCCGGCAAGAGGTGCCAGCACAGTCTGGCTCATGAGTGTAATACTGCCGATTTTCATGAAATTTTCTTTGGGCTATTCTCAATAGGAATGATCATCTGGGCCAAAATCGACGAGCATCTGACCTTGGACTACCACAGCCAGATTTTGAACTCGGCCACATACCCTGCATTTCCTGGATATACTGAGAGCTGGTGTAATTTGCGCTTTTGAACCCCCCAACTCTCCCCCGCTGGGGAGGGAGTGCAAGTAGAGCCGGCATCCTGCCGGCTGCAGCAGCCGGCAAGATGCCGGCTCTACGGCGAAAGATTATGCCAGTGT
>CAIMCT010000525.1 GCA_903839535.1 uncultured Desulfobacteraceae bacterium | reverse complement strand
GCCGCAACTCAGGAACGGAAGATGGTTGATGAGTTTACGGAAATTATGAAGAAACAATCAGAACGTATAGGTGAGAATATGATAACCGCAGCACAGGAATGGTTTAACGAAGGCGTGGTAATGGGACAAATTGAAGTAATCGAAAAATTTTTGAAAGTGGGTGTAACTTGGGATATTATTTACAAAGCTACAGATTTTGATGAAAACAATTTCCGTGAACTGAAAAAGAAGTTGCAACAACAAATAAAACCAATAAGAAACTCTGACCAAGGCATTGCGATGGATGGGCTGAACGCCCGCCACTGAACTTGTTGCTGACCACTCAAAGTATAGCATCACCTGCCAAGAAACCGGCACGGAAATCATGACAATTTGTCGTTGAAGGAAAGACCCATGAGTTCAGCAGTTTTTATCATCATTGGAATTATCGCAGTCATTATTCTGGCGGAAATCATCAGCAGACTCGCCTACCGTCTCTATTTTCATCTTCCCTTTCAGGACAGACGCATTGCCGAGTACCCTTACAGTCGTTTCCTGGTTGAGACTGACCCGCCAGTACACAGCATCTTCAAGAAAGGCTTTCGTTCGTCTGAAATCAATATCAACCGTTTTGGACTGCGAGGCGATGAACCCGCTCCGAATGGCGCCAGACGCCGCATCCTCGTTGTCGGCGAATCGAACTTCTTCGGTGCGAAACTGCAGAACGAGAGACATATCTGGTCGAACCAGCTTCAAAGACTGCTGACAACAATCGGACACGCGGATTGGGAAGTCATTAACGGCGGAACGCCGCTTTACGGCAGCGCCCAGCACTGGCATTTCTGGGCAGGCGTACTGGCCGAGGTCCGTCCGGAAATTATGATTATACAAATTGGCGGCAACGATGTTGCACAGATGACCCTTTTGGGGGAACGCTGGCATCCCGATGCCCATTGGCCTTATGAGTTTCTACTGAAACTGGAAAAAAAAGGAACAAGGTGGAATTCGCTCTTGGGGCGATTTTGTTTATATTTTTTTCTACGCCGCTTTTTCGAGAAAGAATCCGCCCCTCGTTTTCCAAAAGGCGATGGAGAGCTGCTCTGGGAGGAATGTAAGCGACATACTCTTAACCAATACAGAAAATTTCATTCTTATGCCATGCAAAATGGTATCAGGATTGTTTTCGTTGGTCCTCCTCTATTGTGTGATCTCGATTTGACAAAGAAAAATAAACAACGGTTATACGCAATCCAAAGAAATTATCAGAATTCCCTCAAAAGTGAAGGCCCCTATTTTTTTGATTTAAAGGATGCCATCGCTCAGTATCTGTGTCCGGAACTGGATGTTCCCTACTGGAATTTGATTGCTGATCTTCAGGCTGATCCCCACTGTTTTTCGTTTTGGTACGATATGGCGCATTGGAATGAAAAGGGGATGTCTTTTGTAGCCTGTAAACTTTACGAGCGTATTGAAAAACTGGGCTGGTGGGTTTAATAAGGAACTCCCATTTGTAATAGTAAAGGAGGATATGTCAATGACTGTTGATGATGACCAGAAGAAAAATCAAAATCAGGAAGAATTTTATATCGATGCGTTTCGGCCGGAAGACGCCGAAGGCATTGTTCGTCTGTTCAGGGCCGTTTATGGAGAGCACTATCCCATCCAACTCTTTTACGATCCCAAAGCCATTGTTGAGGTCAATGATGCCGGAAAATACTATTCCATTGTTGCCCGCACGGTCTCCGGAAACATCATTGGCGTGGAGCATCTGTATCGTTCGGCCCCGTACCCTTCGGTATATGAGTTTGGCGCCGGCCTCGTTCTGAAGGAATATCGAAACACAGGCATCCTGACCCGCCTGATAGAATTTATTTTTGAGAATTTTGTGCCTCAAATGCATAATATTGAAGAAACCTTCGGTGAATTGGTCTGCAACAATGTTTTCACGCAGAAGAGTACAATACATTTTCGGCATGTGATTACGGCCTTGGAAATAGCTTTAATGCCCGCTGCATCCTATACGCAAGAGAAAAGCGCCACAGGCCGGGTGGCGGCGCTGGATGCCTTCCGCTGCTTTAAGCCAAAACCTCACCGCATCTACATCCCCGCGGCTTACGATCAGGATTTGCGCACGATCTATTCCCGACTTGACGATTCGCGGGAAATTGTGCCATCGGAGGATATGGCGCCAGCGGGTCTAGTCTCCCGCATTAGCATGGAGAATTTTGATTTTGCACAGGTTGCGCGGCTTGCGGTACACGAGATCGGGAAGGATTTCAGCGATGCCTACAGCAATGTCGAGAAGCAGGCCATCGCTGGAAAAGCCGTGGTTCTCCAGGCTTGGCTCAATCTGGCCAGTCCTTATGTCGGATCTGCCGTCCACACGTTGAGAGAAAGAGGCTACTTTTTTGGCGGCGTGCTGACCAGGTGGTTTGACAGTGACGGGTTCCTCATGCAAAAGCTCCTCTGTCCGCCCGATTTTGACGGCATTGTGCTGGAATCCGCAGATGCCAAACAACTTCTGGAGATTATCAAGCTGGATTGGGAACGGACGGAAGTCTGAACGCAGGCGGTTTGCCCCATTTGTCCAAAGTCCAAAAATATGTACTTTGCGTGAAATGGGTACCGACCGTGAACGCCGCCAAACCATAGGGCGTGGCTTGCGTCTTCCAGTCAATCAGGATGGTGATCGTATCTATGATGACCAGATAAATCGTCTTACAGTAATTGCCAACGAGACATTTGAGAACTTTGCTAAAGGGTTACAATCCGACATTGAAGCAGCCATTGATCCTAATGGTGGTTTCAAGTTTGGTCGTGTTCCTCCGATTGCCTTTACTCCTATTCTCAATGCTGAAGGGGTGAACTATACTGCAAACGGGCATAATCTGCACTTTCCTTATGCTCCCTCTCCCAGCGGGGGAGGGTTGGGGTGGGGGTCCAAAAGTGCAGATTGTGACAGT
>CAIMCT010000524.1 GCA_903839535.1 uncultured Desulfobacteraceae bacterium | reverse complement strand
AGATGCGGTGGTAATCCACAGTTCCCCTGTAACTTCAATGCCAAAATCCCTTTCCGCATAAGCTTTAGTTGAATCGGTAACGCCGATGGCGAACATGTATGATCCAGGAGTTGTCGGCGTTCCGGAAATGTTGCCGTAAGCTGGATCAAGCGATAAGCCTGGCGGCAGAGAACCAGTTACTTTGGTAAAAATATATGGATATACGCCGCCGCTGATGCGGACACGGGTGTCGTATAGAACGCCGGTTTCTCCCGGTGGAAAGGATGTGGAGACAATATTCAATGAACCCGGAGGTGTTAGCTTGATATTTAGAGTTGTAGTTTGGCCTTCCGTAACCGCTATGTTTTTTAGAGTAACGGTTTGATATCCGGTTTTGGAAATGGTCACATCGTGAACACCGGGATACAGTGGCAGTAGAAAATATCCATTGGTTTGCGATTGTGTTTGACCTGCCAGGGTGGAAATGATGGCTCCTGCGACTGGGCTGCCTGTTTCCATATCAGCCACAGTTCCACTGATATTCGTAGGTGTTGGTGCTTGGGTCACCGTCACATTTTCGTCCCTGCATGCACCGGTAGCTGTCACATTGATTGTACCTGTTCGCGATAGTGGACTTGTATTGGCATCAAATGAGCACATGATAGTTCCTGCACTCGTACCACTGACACCAGACGTTATCCGCAGCCAACTGCTTCCCGAATTTACCGATGCTGTCCAGGGCGTTGATCCGCTTCCGGTGATTGAAGCACTGAATGTAGTTGTCCCTGCTTCCTTTGCTACGTCTGAGTTGAAAGGAGACACTGATAGACTTGGTTTTGAGCATCCGTACTGATAGACACCCCAATAAGAACAATCAGTATTTGATTCATTGTAAGTAACCTCAATAGTTCCCCGTCGTTCCTCTATGTCAGTGTTCTCATCGAATGCTAATGTATAGGTTCCGGGACCACATCCCGAGTCAGATATGATCGTTAACCACCCCCAAGTGGAGGGTGATGTTGTCACAGACCAACACTTGCTTGAGGATAGGTTGTACGTCAACTCCTTGGCATCTGCTGATGTCCATATCCATTTGGAGCTTTGATAAGAGCAATCGGCATACAATGGTTTGCAAAAAACTATACACAGTACGCACAGAACACAAAACAATGAACATAATCGTTGCATGATTAACTCCGTAGGCTTGGTTTTGCGTTGTTTCCGTTGTCAACATCATGGATTGCACATGTTTTTTAGCGAGTCATTACTATTTCAACAGGATCTGATACAACTTTATCACGGTCAATTTTATCAAGTATCTTCCTTACCATCTCATCTGCAATTTCTGCTATCATGTCTTTTGCAAGACTGTCTTCATCTTTCAGTTCCCTTCTCGCATTTGAAAGATCTTCAAGAGACCCTGGAATTATTATTGAAGAAGTGTCTGCTCTAATATTTGCATATACAATACTATCGCTTCGTTTAGAACTGATAGTATGGAAAATAAGCTGTTCTCCGGTTGCAACAGAGACAACTTTTATTGAACCTGTCAATGCAATATCAATTTTAGCTGAAGTTTTTGTAAAATAAATGGCGACATCCCTCGTACATGTACTCTCGTATGGGCCTTTAGGCCCTTTTAATATGCAATCATATGATTGAGTACCCTTAGTTTGCATATTTTCTTCTTTTGGATTCGGACGTATAATATTTACTTGTGTCAGCTTCCCAAAAATTAAATAATGAACACCTTTCAATTTTTTAAAAGTTGAATAATCATCTGTAATACCTTGTGTACCTAATCGCTGTTCGTCCAAAATAGTAAGCAGCTCATCTCGATCAATTGGGCTTATGAATTTACTTGCTTTGTTGGAAAGTTTTGTCTTTGTTTCATCAAATATAAAATCTCCAATTGACATTCCAGCAATATCCCTGCCAGTTGTGTTATCAAATCGCATAAACGCAATTTTTGAAACAGCACACGTTTCTGAATCATTTATTTTGGATGCTACATCTCCAAAACCTGGGTTGATTTTTATTACTTCTTCAAAATCATTGTAAGCATTCCTGCATAAACCTTTTTTAAGAAAATAATTCCCCAATCCATAATATAAATTCGATGCTTTATCTGCGGAGTCTTTATATCCACTAACTGTCTTGTTAGCAGTTAAATAATTACTTGCTGTGTTGGATTTCAAATTACTCTGACTGCCATTTTCTGATTATTTTGGATCAATCATAAAATTTTCAATTTCGATGGACTAAGGAATTAAAAATTATTAACTCATCGACTAATAGCTTGT
>CAIMCT010000523.1 GCA_903839535.1 uncultured Desulfobacteraceae bacterium | reverse complement strand
TCAAGATGAAAGGGAATGCTAATGAAAACATTTAGATATTCAGGATTTATTGCGTGTTTCAGCTTTTTTTATTTATTCACAGGCTTGTTATTACCAGACTTTGCCAACATCCAAACTGAAACCGAGTTTTCTTCCGGCCTTACCGCAAACTGTAATCCTCGGGGAATTACTTCCGGGCCGGATGGAAATCTATGGTTTACGGAAGACTCCGGCAACAGTATCGGAAGGATTACTCCGTCCGGAGTCATCACCGTATTTTCTTCAGGTCTTGCCCCCAACAGTCATCCTTGGGGTATTACTTCCGGACCAGACGGAAATCTATGGTTCACGGTGGTCGATGGCATTGGACGTATTACCCCATCTGGCGTTATCACCGTGTTTTCTGCAGGACCTGCCAAGTACAGTTTCCCTACAGAGATCACCGCCGGACCGGACGGAAATCTCTGGTTCACGGATTACGGCGCCATTGCCATTGGAAGGATTACCCCATCCGGAGTTATTACCTTCTTCTCAATCGGTCTTACCGCCGATAGTTGCCCTTGGGGAATCACAGCCGGGCCGGACGGGAATCTCTGGTTCACGGATTACGGTACAAGTGCAATTGGACGTATTACCCCATCCGGGGTTATTACCAGGTTTTCGTCCGGCCTTGGTGCATACAGTGGCCCTATGGCGATCACCTCCGGACCGGATGGAAACCTCTGGTTTACGGACTATGATGCAGGCGCGGTTGGAAGGATTACACCGTCAGGAGTTATTACGGAGTTCTCGGCTGGCCTCACCGCCAATAGTGGCCCTTGGGGGATTACCTCCGGGCCGGACGGAAATCTCTGGTTCACGGATTACGATGGCGGAGCGATCGGAAGGATTACCCCATCCGGAGTTTTTACTGTGTTCTCTACCGGCCTTACCGCCAATAGCGGCCCTCAGGGAATCATCACCGGGCCGGATGGAAATCTCTGGTTTACAGAGTACGACGGCAACGCGATTGGACGGTTAACTGATATCAGGACAGGTTGTACGGCAACTTTAGATCAAAGTTTAATACTCAATATTCCATATCTTTCATATACCGATCCAATATCAGGAACCCTATCGTATTGGGCGAATTTTGTTTATGAGACAGCGACATTCCCGTCGTTTACACCTTTCAAACTGACAACTTTTGGCATTATAAATCATCCGTCTTTTTCGTGCGCCGCATCAACTCTTTACAGTGATTTGTCAATTCATATCCCTGACGTTCTGTCGCCCGATGGAAAGACTCATTGGTGGGTGGATTTGAAATACAGCCCAACTCTTTCCATCAATGGAAATGTCTACTTTCTTGTTAAAGAGTATGGATTGGTTTCTAATTGAGGTAGTCCTTTTATAATACCAAAAAAGATGTAGCGGTAAATGATGTTACTTGCCCAAACTGAAGATACATTTTTCAATGGCAGGATAAAGGTCTTGCAGCACCGGGATGGATACCGATTTTCCATCGACGCTGTGCTGCTTGCCGCATTTTCAGCCCCAGAGGCTGAGGACCGTATCGTGGATTTAGGTGCCGGATGCGGCATCATTTCTTTGATCCTGGGGCGCAGATATCCGGCGGTAAGTATTACCGGAATTGAAGTTCAACCGGAGCTGGCGGCGCTGGCGACACAAAATGTTGAGGCCAATGGACTGAAGGAGCGCATCAACGTTATCTGCACAGATCTGAGATCGCTTTCGATTCAAGCTGTTTCTGGACCGGTGGATATTGTTATCAGCAACCCCCCTTACAGAAAGGGCCGGTCCGGCAGGATCAATTTTCATCCTCAGCGGGCAGTGGCCAGGCATGAAATCCTGGCAACCCTTCAAGATGTGACCGGAGCCGCCGCCAGGCTGCTCGGCATCGGCGGCAGGTTCGCTATCATCTATCCTGCGGAACGGATCACGGACCTTCTGACAAACCTGCGCTCCGTCGGCATCGAGCCCAAACACATTCAGACAGTTCATGCAAAGGGCAATGACCCGGCTCGTCTTGTTCTGGTATCCGGCATCAAGGGTGGTCATCCTGGCACCGCTGTCCACGAACCGCTGGTGATCTATCAGCCAAACGGCGCATATACTGACAGGGTTCAGGCTATGTTTGATCCTTGAGGCTACTGCATCCAGAAATTCTGGATTCCGGAGATATAGTATCGTTTGAGATCATCAAGAGTAGGCGTGGTGGGCACAGCTCCCATGGCATCGGTAAGGGCACCGTTGGGCTCACCATCTTTGTCGAGAATAGCGCGGCCTCCACCCCTCAGCGTACTCACGCCCGTGGTGATGTTGAGCATTTTCAAGGCCAGCGAGTTCACCACGCACAGATGAGCGCCATCGGCGACAACCACTGGATTGTCGGGAGCCACCTTATCCAGCTCGGCCTTTGTTGGAAGCCGCTTTTCGATAAACTTATTTTCGCTTGCTGAAACACAGGCGACAAAGACCCACTTCCCCTTCGGCGTGTGTTGTATCCATGCGGCGATGTCCACAAGAGCCAGCTTCACTGACGGACAGGCAGGGTAACGGGCATCGACCCAGCCGTCCTTCATCATGATGGTTTCCATCGGGTGCGTGTGTGCGTCGATCAATCCGGGCACGACTGTCTTTCCGCCAGGGTCAACCATCCGGGTCGATTTACCAACGAGTTGCTTGATTTCCTCCGTGCCGCCGACATTCAGGAACTTCCCATCCTTAACAGCGACGGCTTAAACGGAGGAGCCTGCCGCGTCGAGTGTGGCGATCTTTCCGTTATAGTAGATCGCGTCCGGTTCAACTGCTGTCGAAATTCCCGTGTAAAATGCGACAATACATCCGATAGCAACAGTGATACTCAATAGACGTTTGACCATAGGTGCATTAAAAATAATCATTTATTGCCTCCACTTTGATTGTATTCAGCTTATAATAATTGCTGTTACACTTTTAGCTTACATCTTTTTAATACGCGAATGCAAAGGACAAAAAGACAGTATCGCCCATAAAACGGTTTTGAGCTGATGTGTCGTGGAGCCATTTTCCAATAATGGTAAATTCCTTACCCAAAATATTGGGAGAGTACATGACAGCCGGCCCGAATCCTGCGGCGGATGACTTGTCGGATCCCAGAATGGCTCCGGTTCCAGTGTCGCATGTCGCCTGCTGGTAAACATAGCCTGTGACACCAAGACCGAAGCGCTCCGACAAATGCTGAGCCACCATGTAGTCAAGGTGAAACTCATCTCCCGTACTGTAGGAGGTTGTGTTGTTTGAGCTATTAACCATGTATCCCAAGTTGAATGATGTCTCCAGGCCAAGTTTCGGATCCAGCCATGTAAATCCGGCATTCAGGTCCAATGTGTAGTAATTTCTGCCCAGACTGACCAGCTCATTCGAGTTGTAATAGCCAGTGGGAAGGAATATTGCGGGAAGGAAGGTAAAATGGAAGTTACCCTTGTTTGCATTCACGATAATGGGCAATGCTGCGATATCAGAAAACCCGCCCGCGTGTCCCGCTCCCGTTTTCTGAAAGGAACCTGCTTGCAGACTGGCATCTGCATTGGCGTTGAATACCCCAGGTACAAGGGCGCCAAAACCGATGTTACCAGAAATTACAGGAACATCAAAAAAATAGAAGAACTTCATCAGGTCTATAAAGCTGTCCTGGGTAGCCTCTGCATAAGCTTTGCCGCCGAATATGCGCTGATCGACAGAACTTTTGTTATAAATCAGGTCGTTCCGGAACGAGAAGCCGGCAGTGGGGATTATGCCAAAACCGAAGTCACCATAGGTACCCTGCACATAATGGCTCCATGAGCCTTCGGCTGCAGGCGATGGTGCAGGATTGGATGCAGCATAAAGCAGCACCATACAAAGCATGATGGGCAAGAAAATGACCAGCCTTCTGCCTGTGGTGGGGGTAACTCTATCGCTACGATTATTCATCAAAAACCTCCCTGAAATTCTTTTTGTGTTCGCCGGATACATCACTAATTTGTGAGGAGAAACAATCTATCAGCATGTTGTCCATGTTTGCGATAGATGGGTCCGAAGATGATACGGAATAAAACTTCTTCACCCATAAAGCAAGTCAAAAGAGCCGTTTGACCGTCTTTTAAATCTGGCATAGCAAACTGCTGATGACCTTGTTACGGCCTTCCTTTTTTGCATGATAGAGATTATTATCGGCAATTCTAAGCATCTGTTCAAATGAAGGCGGAGTTGATTGTGTGACAGGATCAATTCCAGCCACGCCAAAACTGGACGTAATACATAGTTGGACATCTTCACAAAAAAATTGCCCATTTGATACCGTTTTTCTGAGTTTTTCCGCAACGATCTCGGCATTGGGCAGGGTTGTTTCGGGCAGTACGACCAGAAATTCCTCCCCTCCAAACCGTGCGATCCAATCCACCCCGTTTCTGATAACGTTCTTGATGGTTTCTACAAAACGAATCAGAACTGCATCTCCGGCCTGGTGACCGAATGAATCATTGACCTTTTTAAAATGGTCAATGTCCGAAAGAATAATGGAGAGCGGCTTGCCATATCGGATAGAGCGTTTGATTTCCATTTCAATCTGTTTGCTCAGATACCCGCGGTTATAGCATCCGGTCAAGGGATCCAGGATAGACATTTTTTCGACTTTCTCGTTGGCTTCTTTCAAAAGTTTGATTGTCTCCCTAAGCTCCCGATTCACCTTGTTTCTTTCAATGTGTACGTTGATTCGGGCCAGGAGTTCCTCTTTGGCAAAAGGTTTGACAAGATAATCCGAGGCTCCGACCTTGAAGACTTCCAGTATCTCGGATAAATCCGACATGGCGGTTAAAACAATAATTGGAATGTTTTTCCTGCCAAGATCCTGCCGAATATGTCTGCACAACTGCATTCCATCCATGTTTGGCATGACAAGGTCGGTGATGACGATATCCATTTTGGCTCCAACTTTATGCATGATCTCACATGCCTGCTTGCCATCCTCCGCCTCATGAACTTCAATTCCTTCCCGGCTCAGACATAATGATGCAATTTTTCTGGCGACAATGTTATCATCGGCGACAAGAGCATGAATTCCCATAAAAATCAGGGGTGGATTCAGGATTTTGTTTGCTACGGAAAGGATTTCCCCTTTCTGAAACGGCTTGGCGATAAAATCGACAGCACCCATCTCAAAGCCTTTTTTTCGATCCTCAATCGTGTCGTTACCAGTAATGAAAATAATGGGCACGCGATGATCTTCACCGTCAATAAATCGGGCATAACGCGCATCTCTCAGCCTTCGACAAGTTTCAAAACCGTTCATCTTAGGCATTTCGATATCAAGTGTAATCAGATCCGGAGGGGATGGAGAAGCGGCATGGATGATAGCCTCAAGTCCATTTTTTGCTTCGATGACCTCGTATCCACCTTCCTCAAGGTCCTCTCGAATCTGCATTCTTATCATCTGGCTGTCATCCACCACAAGTATTCGTCTGGGTAAATCGGGCATATAAACCATTCCTTCTATTGATAGACCGTTGAACGTGAACGGTCAACAGTTCTCTTTTTTCTTCAGTTGGTAAAACACAGATCTGAGATAGCGCTTGGGTTCAAACTGAAGGGCGATACCAGTCAACGACTCGGTGGAGCCAATGATTAGATATCCGTCTGCCGCAAGGACATCTTCGATATGACGAAAGAGTTTTTTTCGGTCTTCAATCGTGAAATAGATGGCCACATTTCTGCAAAATATGATATCAAACTTCCCAAGCCCCACAAAAGGCTGCATTAGGTTCATTTTTTTGAAGGTAGTCATAGCCCTGATTTCATCCTTGATTTTCCACACATCGCCCTCATGAATAAAATATTGTTCCATTCGCTCGGATGTCAGGCCCCGATCCATTTCGAACTGACTATACGTTCCCTGGCTGGCCCGCGCAATCGCCATGCCGGAAATGTCGGTTCCCAAAACCATAACGCTATACTTGTTCAGATCAACAAGAATCTCCTTTAGTGCAATGGCTATACTGTAAACCTCTTGTCCAGTGGAGCATCCAGCGCTCCAGATTCGAAGCGAAATCGGGCGACTGGAAAATGCTTTTTGCGTTTTTCGATCCACAACATCCGGCAATATCTTGTATTTCAGCATTTCAAAAGGGGCGCTATCCCTGAAAAAAAGCGTTTCATTGGTTGTAATCTGATCAATGATACGTTTCTCAACGGCCCGGGTGCTGTCCATTCTGGATTTCTGATACAGATCACCAAAAGTTCGGCATGCATATTCTCTTAGCAGCGGACCAAGTCTGGATTCAATCAGATAGGATTTGGCAGGCTCCAGTAAAATTCCCGATATATCATAAACATACCTTGCCCACAATCTGAATTCAGTCTGATCAATTTCCAACATGACCCTCAAAATTAATTACGCTCTTGTATCGGCTGAATTAAGAATTATGAATGAACAGTCCATGATTCATAATATTTCTGCTAACGGTTCGACAAATTTCCCCGGCTATAAGGTCCAATGGGGCAATGACATCCACGATCCCGATTTCCACTGGCTTTCTGGGCATACCATACACGGCGCAGGTTGATTCATCCTGAGCAATGATCATGGCACCATTTTGCTTCATTAGTTTCAATCCCTCGGTTCCGTCACAGCCCATACCTGTCATGATAACTCCTGTAGCATACTTTCCATAATGACGCGCAATGGACCGAAACAGATAATCTACAGAGGGTTTACAGTTATTTTCAGGGGGATCGTCGGTCACCTGAATCGCCAGCAGGTTGCCCGGATATAATGCAGCCACCTTCATCTGCTTGCCTCCGGGAGCAATATAGACTGTGTTGGCGCAAATCACCTCACCGTTGATCGCTTCCTTGACCGAAATACCGCCCAGCGAATTGAGTTTAGCGGCTAGCGCATCGGTAAACATGGGCGGCATGTGCTGAACAATAAATATGGGAACGCCGATATCAGCGGGAATGTCGGGTATCAGTTTCGCCAGTGCAACTGGGCCGCCTGTTGAAATGCCGATGGCTACAGCTTTGGATATTACAGAATGTCGTCGCAAACGTATATGACCAGGATCAGTAAAGATTTGGCTTTTCGGATAAACTGAAGCCTCCTTTACACTCGGTTTTGTTCTCTTTGATCTAAGCAATGCTTTCAGCATTGGTGCAATCGCTGTCTTGAAGCGTTCTCTGTTCTCCATCAGATTCCCCGCACTGGGTTTGGGTATGAAATCAAAGGCGCCAAGTTCAAGCGCGCGTAGCGTGATTCGGGCCCCTTCTGTAGTGAAGGCGCTGAACACAATGGCGACAGCTTCCGGCACTTCATGTCTCAGGCGTTCCAGCACTTCCAGCCCATCCATTTCAGGCATTTCAATATCCAACGTCAACAGGTCCGGCTTGAATGCAACCGCTTTTGATAACGCAATTTTTCCATTCTGGGCGACTCCAACAACTTCAATATATGGAAAAGTCTCCAGAACATCCTGAACTATCTTGCGGTGCATGGCGCTATCATCAACAATAAGCGCTTTAAGCGTCACGATATCAGACATACACAATCCAATCACCCAAGCACTTCCGCCAGGTTTAAGATGCTGATTAACTGTTTTTCGGTCTTCAGGACACCTTCAAAAAATTTCCAATGGATTCCAATTACATTAGCCGGCGGCTTTTCGATATTTTCATTTTCTGCTCTAAACACATCACCAATACTGTCCACCAAAAGGCCGATGGATTCATTCTCAAAATAAACAATGATATTTCGCTGTTTTTTTGCTTTATCCGCTACAGCCGCACTGAGGTGCGGCGATCCCAGGCTTGATGGCAGGCCCAGTCTTTTCCCGACATCAATCAGCGTAATGATCTGTCCACGAAGGTTTAGAATTCCTTTCACATAATCAGGCGCCAAAGGGACGGATGTAACTTCGGTCAGTTTATTGATTTCCTGGACCCTCAAAATGTTTATTCCGCAGCACGCATCACCAATATAGAATGTGGTCAGGTCAATATATGGTTGTGACCTTTCTAAACTGCTCAGCATATCTCTTTCTCCTGATCGTTGACTCATTCATAATTCATCATGCCTATATCCTGAATTTGAATATCTCGAGCATTTCCTTTAAACTCTTGGCCAGTTTCTTGAGTTCATCGGCACTGAGGCTGACTTGGGAACTGTTTGAAGAGATTTCTTCGCTTGCCTGATTTACGCCTGAAATCTCTCTTGCTATACTTAAAGACACCATCGAACTTTGCGCCACATTCTTGGTGACATCGTGTATTCCCTGGGCTGCCTGAGCAACATTGCCGGCAATATCATTGGTGGTAATGGATTGCTCTTCCACAGCCGTTGCAATAGATGAGACGATTTCGTCAATCTCATGGATCACCTTCGAAATCTGCTGGATTTGGGCTACCGTACCGGATGTTGAATTCTGAATTCCTTCGATTCGAGATTTTATTTCATCGGTAGCACGGGCTGTTTGCTTGGCCAGCTCCTTGATTTCATTGGCCACAACGGCAAAGCCTCTTCCTGCATCCCCTGCCCGCGCAGCCTCAATGGTGGCGTTTAAAGCCAAAAGATTGGTCATATCTGAAATATCGGCTATGACTTCAGTCACTTTTCCAATTTCTCGAGCCGCTGTTCCAAGCTCGTCAACTGTTTTGTATGCACATTGGGCATCCAAAACAGCACGATTGGTGATATTTCTGGCTTTTTCCGCATTTCGGGAAATCTCATTGATAGTTGCAGTCATTTCCTCAGAGGCCGAGGCAACCATATCGACGTTAGTTGAAGTTTGTTCTGCTGCGGCTGCCACAGATGCCATATTGGCGCTCATTTCCTCGGATGCTGCAGCAACATTTCCAGACAGATCATACGTCTGTCCTGCGTTTCCTGACATCTGCCTGGATATGGCGGATAGCTCAGTTGAAGAAGCTGAAAGAGTCTCCACGCCCTGGACAATCTGACCAATCATGCTTTTAAGATTAGTCACCATGAGGTTCAGAGCCTTTGAGAGGATTCCTATCTCATCTTTCTGATCCAAATCCAGCATTTCTGTAAAATCACCTTCTGATATGCGTTTGGCGAACCTGGTACTCTTTTTGATGGGATTGACTATGGATCGGGTTATCAGGTAAGCCACTAAAATAATGATCACGGTTCCGACACCAGCCACTGTTCCCAGTATCCATTGTAAGGAATAAACCGTCTTAAATGCCTCATCTTTTTCGATTTCAGTTACAATAACCCAGTTCAGCTCATCAATCTTCAGGGGTGAATATGCAGACAACACCCAGTGTCCTTCAAAATCCTGTGTCATTTTTTCTCCGGAGCGACCCGCAAGGCTCTCACGGACAGCCTCGGTATTCACTCTTCCGGCCTCCGGATTTGCGTAAGAGGCTTTTACTGAAAATCGATCGGAATTCATGAAAACATCAGACCGTAGCAGTTTGTCCGGACCCACCAGATAAGTGACTTCCGTCTTTCCCATGCCATCGCGCTGATTCGTGATGGCGTTGATGTGTTCTATGTGTTCTGTGGAAAGCTGAAATGCAATGACACCGACCACTGTTTCACTACTTCCAATAACAGGGTAGCCGGCAAAGGCAGCCAGTTTGTTTTTAGATGGCTGATATGGTTCAAAATCAACGACGGCCGGCTTTCCAGTCTGAACAACTTTTTTCCACAACCCGGCCAGACTGCTGTCCTTATATGGACCCTGGTTCAGGTTGGTTCCCATATCCGATTCCTTTAAACAGGTAAACAGGACATGGCCGTGGTCGGCGCATATCAGAAAGATGTCGGCATATCCCCTGTCTTTCCTGAACTGAATGATATTATTGCCATATTGTTCGGTCAGTTGCTGATATTGGGGAGTTGTCACATCAAATGACCCGTTCGGCTTGATGTTGGTCGTATCCAGGAAGTTTATCAGATTAAAAAGTACCAAAACATCATGGCTGCGGGAAAAGATTTTCATCTCTGCAGCAGCATTATCAAAATAGTTTTTAACCTCTTTTCTCATCATCTCCCTGACTGTGATCAATTGCCGGTACGCCTGTGCTTCCATAGCCTTGCCGGTAACGACCCTGGAGATGATTCCAATGGTTATAAAGGGAATAATTCCCACTGCCAGAAACACTGTCATGAATTTGGCCTTCATTTTCATATCTCGTAACATCTGCATTTGGCCCTCCTTGATCTATAGTCTTAAAACAGCCAGCAGGGTGCTGGCTTTACACTGTATTGATGGCGAGAGAAGAGTAACCGCAAATAAACGCCTATCAAAAAAATATTAGTGTTCGTTCGCGATTGGTAGCGCGAAGCTCTTAACTCCTATTAGGTTTTCTACTTTGCCGAATCAGCACGCTGATGCTGTCAAGCAGTTTTTCCTTATCCAGTTTAAGCTGATATTCATTGACACCGGCAAGTTTTGCCCGTGCCATATCCTTGTCATCTGCAAGGGTCGTCATCGCAATTATCGGTATGCGTGAAAATCGTTCGTCCTTTCGAATAGTCGCAGTCAACTCAAACCCGTCTAATCGAGGCATTTCCATATCTGTGACCACCAGGGAAATGTCTTGCCCCAACTTTTGAAGAATTAGCCAAGCAACCTCTCCGTCTTCGGCATCCACTACCTGATAGCCTTCCTGCTGGATGAACGATTTAATCTGATTACGAAAAAAATTTGAATCATCAACAACCAGAACGGTTTCTCCTTTTACTATTGCAAGTTCGTTCGAATTGAGCTTACCGGGGCTGTTTACTGCTGAAAACCAACCCGGCTGAAGGTTGCGGACCAGATCGAGAACATCCACAAGCAACGTTGTTTTTCCGTTCAGAATAATGGACCCCATGATGCCGGGTTGCTTCAACGCGCTGCCGTTGGCTACAGCCTCTGTAACTACGGAATCAACCGGCTCGATGGCCAGCAGGCCCAATTCCCTGCCGGCAACCATAAAAACAATGACCAGAAGATGCTCACGAACAGCTAACGGCCGCACTTTGGCAATCTCATCTATGCTGAACACTGGCAGATTTCCGCCGCGGTACTGAATTACCTTTATGCCGCCGAAAGATTGCAAATCGCACATCCTTATTTTTTCAATGTGAAGCACCTGATTTAGAGGCAGTGCAAATTGTTCTTCCTGAATACTGTTTGCTTCCTCAGCATTTCTAAAAACCAATAGCTTGAGCTGCTCAACGTCAGGCTTGATCGCTTTTTCAGCAGCCCTGGCCACCTCGATGGCCCTGCGGGTTCCGCTGACGGAAAAAAGCCCTGCAATTTCCGATAAATTATTCACATCCAGAATCAGCGCTACTTTACCATCCCCCATAATGGTTGCACCTGCATATCCGCGACACGATTTAAGATGTCTTCCCAGAGGTTTAACGACAATTTCCTCGGAATCACAAAATGCATCCACAATGAGTCCATACTTGATCTGTCCGGTGGAAACAACAGCAATATTCAGTGCGCTTGTCGCACGATACCTGCGATCCGTAGCTTCCCGATAAGAGGATGGATAACTGACAACAACAGTTGAACGAAAATTGGGAAAAGCAGAAGCGCCGAAGAGCATATCTTTAGCGCTTTCGATATTCGAGGTGTCCATATTGACATCATCCTCAAACATCGGTGATTTTATGGAGCGTCTGTCTGCAAGGGACGTGCGCCTGTCAACTTTTCTGCGTTGCATTTTTGGATCTACGTAAGTGCGTTGAATCCCAAGAATCTCTGTCAATCGCACCAGGGGCAGCAGCTTCCCCCGCAAGCGCACCACTTCCGCATCTCCTACCCTCTCGATGCGTTCCTTAACCCTGCTGGCCGGAATTCTGAGAAGTTCTTCAAGATTCACTTGCGGAATGGCAAATCTTTCATTTTCCAGGGAAATGATTTGGCATGGAATAATCGCCAAAGTCAGCGGCAATTTGATTTTGATTCGAGTTCCCAGTCCCGGAGTCGAAAAAATATCGATCAGACCGCGCAGATTATCCAGATTGGTCTTGACCACATCCATGCCCACGCCCCTGCCGGACAAATCTGAAATAGTTTGGACTGTTGAAAATCCGGGTAAAAAAATCAAATTCAGTTTATCCTTAGGGGTCATGATCCGAACCTGTTCTTCGGAAACAAATCCCTTGGAAACAGCGTCTGCTGCTACTTTTTCCGGATTGATGCCGGCACCATCATCCGAAACTTCAATAATAACCTGGCCCGCCTCGTTAAAAGCTCTTAGAACGATTTTCCCCGTTTCGCCTTTCCCGTTCAGTTTTCGAACGCCAGCTTTTTCGATGCCATGATCTACAGCGTTTCTAATCAGATGATTCAGGGGATCGCTCATGGCTTCCAACAGCGTTCGATCCAGCTCTACCCCTACTCCCTCAATTTCGAGTACAGTCTCTTTTCCCAATTCACGAGAAAGATTTCGCACAAGTCTTGGAAATTTATTGAACAAATTCCCGACCGGCTGCAATCGCGTCAGCATAATCACTTTCTGCAGGTCAGAGGTAATCAGATCGACCCGCTTGCCGACGATTGCAGTATTGTGATGGTCTTTGCTGTCAATGGCAGTTAGCAGTTGATTTCTGGTCAAAACAAGTTCGCCGGCCAGGTTCATCAGTGAATCCAGAAGATGAATGTTCACCCGGATGCTGGCAGGCGATGTGTCGGAAAAAGGCTCTTTCCCGACTCCGGATTGCGGAAATTCGTTATCGTAGGGGTGGCCAAAAGATATTCTGGCAAACCCGCCTGGTTCTGTACGGGTGGGTTCTGTATAGGCTGGTTCGATATAGGCTGGTTCGGTATGGGCTGGTTCGGTATCGGACGGGTTTGGAACCGGGCGGGTTTGGAACCCGTCCCTACGATCCACGGGAAAAAGATTCTCATTGCCGACATCCAGCAGCAGACTCGCATCCTCCGGACCGAGAACACATGCAAATGCAATATAAAGGAACTGATGCTTTTCAAGGTCGATTGACTCGGAAAAAATATCTGCTTTCTCCCCTGTCCTGACTGATAAAACCGTGCCGTAGCCCTTAATCTCATCAATAATTTCCTGAGCAGACTTACCATGAAACTGCACGTCGTTGATAAAATCCACCTGGAGGATGTAGATGTACTTTCCCTCTATTTTTGCCTGAAGCAGATCATTATCTGAAATCTTCATTTCCGGAAAAATGTCAACAAGATTGGTTTTAACGGCATCAGCGAATGCCGAGGGATAGAGACTTCCAATTTGGGTGTCTCTACCCTTCGATATTTGACCATCGCCCTTATTATCGACATCCGCCGCAGTGAGACTATCGGTTTCTGGCATCAATCTTTGCATATCCCTAATGGGCTGTATCTGTGCATGATTCATGCTGTCGTCAACAATAGAATTCAGGGCTTCCAAGGGCATGGATATGTCCATCTTGTCGCTGCCAGCGACATTGGCGACAAGATCTTTCAGAGCATCGGATGCCAGAAGTAGTATATTGATGACTGCCGACAGTTTATACTCTGGTGGCGATAGTTTTCCGCCTCGAATCCGGCCGAGTACGGTTTCCATTTTATGCGAAAGATCCTTGATATTTCTTAGACCGATAAATCCCGCTCCCCCCTTGATGGAATGGGCTGTTCGAAAAACCTTGTTTACCAAAGCCGCGTCTATGACATCTCCAGCCTTTTCCAAAGCTAAAAAATCATTTTCGATAGTGGAAAGATGCTCAGTTGCTTCTTCAACAAAAATCTTCAGGAGGTCATCTTGAGAGAGCGTCATAACGTTGTCCTCAAAAGAAAAGTATAAAGTATGAAGTATGAAGTATGAAGTATAAAGTATGCGGAATAGTCCTTTTTTCATTCATAATTCATAATTGTCTGAGCCCTTTGACAAAATCTCCGACAGCGCTTATCCCTTCTTTTTCCATCAATCGGATGGTCTGCGTTCCAACGACGGCAATGTCAGCTTTTCCCTTAATGAAATCAACATCAGCCCTGTCTTTCACCCCGAACCCAAGAGCCAATGGCAGGTCTGTCGCAGCCCTGCATCGCTCCAGATATCCCTCCAACTGGTCTGAAAAATCGGTGTCAATGCCGGTAACACCTTTTCTGGCCACGCAGTAAATAAAGCCCCTGGCAAAGGACGCGATGGCCTTCATGCGCTCATCGGGAGTGGTAGGAGAAAATATGAATATTGGTGCCAGGTTGTGCTGGCTCATAGCATCGAGGTAGTCTGCACCCTCCTCATGCGGCAGATCCGGAACAATAGCGCCTTGAAGACCATCTTGAAGCATCCTTTCGCTAAAACGATCTACTCCGTATTTGAACAGGATGTTGTAATAGCTCATAAACAGGAAAGGGATATCAAAGGTCCGGGTCACTTTTCGGGCAAAATCAAAGCATTTCTGAACACTGGCTCCCCCTGACAGCGCCTTTTGATTGGCATGAAGAATGACGGGTCCATCTGCAATGGGCTCGGAAAAAGGGATCTGCAGTTCCATAAGATCAACTCCCGCATTGACCATGGTTTCAACGATCCTGAAAGATTCCTCAAAAGACGGATATCCGATCACGATATGGGTCATGATAAGGATTTCCCGCTGTTTTAATCTGTCTCGCAAGTATGATTCAAGCATGATATTGACCTGCCTTTTTGATGATGAATGCCTGCCATCTAGGGTCGTTGAATGCATCTGCAATGGTGAAAATGTCCTTATCGCCTCTTCCCGACTGGTTGATGATGATGCTGTGATCCGGGGATAAGGTTGGCACCTCTTTGAATGCCTGGACAAACGCATGAGCGGACTCCAGAGCCGGAATCACCCCTTCCATGCGGATCGTCAGTGAAAGGGCATCCACCACTTCCAGGTCGGTTGCCGCCTCGAATCGCACCCGGCCTGTTTCCTTGTGATGAGCCAAGATAGGCGAAACTCCCACATAATCAAGTCCTGCTGCAACACTGTGAGTTTCTTTCATCTGACCGTCGGCATCCTGAAGAAAATATGTCTTATACCCCTGGGCGACCCCGATGCTGGCATCTTTCGAGCAAAGCCTGGAGGCGTGTTGCCCCGTATCCAGACCTTTGCCGCCGGCCTCAACGCCCACAAGCTCAACAGGATCATCCATAAAGCCGCTGAAAATACCCAGAGCATTGGAGCCGCCGCCCACACAGGCATACACACGGGCCGGAAGTTTTTTCTCTCGCTCAAGGATTTGTGCGCGAGCTTCTGTTCCTATGATGGACTGGAAATAGGAGACCATCTCCGGAAAAGGATGCGGACCACACGCGGTTCCCAGCACGTAGTGGGTTGTATCCATGTTCGCAACCCAGTCGCGGAAGGCCTCGTTGATGGCATCCTTTAGGGTTCTGGACCCTTCTGTAACCGGAATCACTTCGGCGCCCAGCCGTTCCATCCAGAAAACATTTGGCCTCTGTCTTTCGACATCCACCTCACCCATGTAAATGCTACATTCAAATCCAAATTTGGCGGCCATTGTGGCGGTCGCCACCCCGTGCTGACCCGCTCCGGTCTCTGCGATAACCCGGCTTTTTCCCATGCGTTTCACAAGAAGTCCCTGTCCCATGACATTGTTGGCCTTGTGCGCTCCGGTGTGGTTCAGGTCTTCCCGTTTAATGTAGATGCGTGCGCCACCAAAGTGCCGGGTTAGATTTCCGGCGAATGTCAGGGGGGTGGGCCTGCATGAATAGGTTGACATCAAG
>CAIMCT010000522.1 GCA_903839535.1 uncultured Desulfobacteraceae bacterium | reverse complement strand
ATCTATACTGTACACTGGCATAATCTTTCGCCGTAGAGCCGGCATCTTGCCGGCTGCTGCAGCCGGCAGGATGCCGGCTCTACTTGCACTCCCTCTCCAGTAGGGGAGAGTTGGGGGGTTCAAAAGCGCAAATTACACCAGTTGGCAGTATATGCAGCAAATGCCGCACTGGGGTGCGGCGCTCCCAGGATGTCACTTTTACCTATGGTGTTCAGTGTCCATGCAGGGCATCCGTCAGCAGTTTCTCGATTAGCGACTGCATGAAACCCTTACGGATTTGATCAATGATATGTCCGGAAAAGAGGAGAACCAATGAGCAGTTCAGTCATACGCGATAACCATTCGCACGGCAGGGTCGGCGATTTTTTAAAACAAGCTATTTCCACAAACGCCGAGATATCCATTGTGTCCGCATATTTCACCATTTACGCCTATCACTATCTCAAGCAAAATCTTGATGAAATCAACAGTCTTCGGTTCTTGTTCGGAGAGCCGACATTCATAAAATCCATGGATCCGGATAAAACAAATATGCGGAATTTCAGGATAGAGGATGATAACCTTGCCATTGGGCTTGAAAGCCGCTTGACGCAAAAGGCGGTTGCCAAAGAATGTTCAGAATGGATCCAGGCAAAAACAGAAATTCGTTCCATGGTCAAACCCAATTTTCTGCATGGAAAGATGGTTCACATTCACCAGGAAAGCGGCATAGAAAAAGCAATTGCCGGCAGCTCCAATTTCACTGTCAATGGGCTGGGCCTTGGTGGCGGCGGAAATATAGAACTGAATCTGGTCATCGACAGCGATCGGGACAGGCAGGAGCTGAAAGAATGGTTCGATGCATTATGGAATGATCAAACCGGCTTGGTTGAAGATGTCAAGGAACAGGTGCTGGCCTACCTGGAACAGCTCTATCTGGAAAACGAACCGGAATTTATTTATTTCAAGACCCTGTTTCACCTGTTTGAAAACTATCTTGACGAACAGCAAACCGGAGGATTCCTGAATGAGCAAACCGGTTTTTTCGACAGTGAAATCTGGAATCGTCTGTATGATTTTCAGAAAGACGGCGTCAAAGGGGCCATTAACAAAATCATCCGTCACAACGGATGCATCATTGCCGATAGCGTCGGCCTTGGCAAAACCTTTGAGGCCCTGGCTGTTATTAAATATTTTGAACTCTTGAATCATCGTGTTCTGGTGGTCTGTCCAAAAAAACTGACAGGTAACTGGACCATCTATCAGGCCAGCCAGAATCATCTGCTTAATCCATTCAGGAAGGATCGGTTTAATTATTCGGTTCTGGTTCACACGGATATGGCGCGTGTGTCCGGCCGGTCCGATGCGAATGGAATTGAGCTGGAAAATTTCAACTGGGGCGCATACGATCTGGTCGTTATCGATGAATCGCATAATTTCAGGGGCAATCCGATTGAAAGGACTAAAGAAGACGGTTCACTAAAAATGAACCGAGCAAAATGGCTGATGGAAAAAGTCATTAAATCCGGTTCAAAAACCAAAGTTCTGATGCTCTCCGCCACACCGGTTAATAACAGCCTGCGGGATCTGCGCAATCAGATCGCCTTCATCACCGAAGGCAAGGATGATGCTCTCTTTTCAAGCTGCAAAATAAAAGATATCGGACTGACTTTGAAAAATGCACAAACCCATTTCACTAACTGGGCGGATGCGAAGAAGAATCCCAACCGGAACATGAAACAGCTCCTGGAGCGGTTGGATTCATCATTTTTCAAGCTTCTGGATGAGCTGACTATTGCAAGGTCGCGAAAGCACATCAAAACGTTTTATAAGATCGAGGCGATCGGAAAGTTTCCTGAAAGAAGCAAGCCACATTCGGTTTATCCCGAAATCGATCTGAACAACCGATTCCCCTCCTACGACCGCATCAACCGGCAGATACTGGAATACAAACTGTCGGTATTCAACCCGTCAGCCTATATCAAACCGGACAAAAAACAAAAATACGAAGCTATATCCAAAACCCACGTTCTGGCGTTTCAGCAGGCCGACCGCGAGAATTTTCTTATCGGCATGATGAAGGTCAATTTTTTGAAACGCCTGGAAAGCTCCATTGAATCCTTTGAAATATCACTGGACAGAACCATTCGGAAAATAGAAACACTTGAAGCCAAAATAACCGGATTTCTGAATTCGTCGCCTCTTATTCCCCCTTTCGGGAAAGTTTCACAGGAAGAGTCGCTGGAAAGCATGGCGCCTGATGAAGAAGAGCTGGAAGAAAATGGCGAAGACAGGGAAGCATGGCAAGTAGGCAAAAAACTAAAATTCGATCTGGCGGATATCAGGTTGGAGGAATGGCGAACTGATCTTAGAAATGACAAGGAAGCCCTGATCGGTCTGCTGAATAACGCTGCTGCGGTGACTCCGGAGAGAGACGCAAAGCTGGCTGAGCTAAGGAAACTGATCACCACCAAAGTCAACACGCCATATAACGGCATCAACAAAAAAGTGATTGTGTTTACGGCGTTTGCGGATACGGCCATTTATCTTTACAATAATATACTGGTTCTGTGCCAGAAAGAGCTGGGACTGCATGTCGCCTTGGTATGCGGCAGTTTCACCCGGACAACCTTTGGCAAGACCGATTATGACAGCATTCTGCTCAATTTTTCACCTATATCCAAAAACAGGGCTAAGATTACGTCCGCAGCTCAGAACGAGGAAATCGATATTCTGATCGCCACGGACTGTATCAGTGAAGGACAAAACCTGCAGGATTGTGATTATCTGATCAACTACGACATCCATTGGAATCCGGTGCGGATCATTCAACGGTTTGGCCGTATCGACCGGTTGGGAAGCAGGAACGCCACCATTCAATTAGTCAATTTTTGGCCGACGAGAGACCTGGATAACTACATCAATCTGAAAGAACGTGTCGAAGCCCGCATGGCGCTGGTGGATATGACTGCAACCGGTGAAGACAATGTATTGAACACCGAACAGATTGAGGATCTCATTACGGATGATCTAAAATACCGTTATCATCAACTGAAGAAGTTGAAGGACGAAATTCTGGACCTGGAAGATATGGATGAAGCCGTATCTTTGACCGACTTTACGCTGGATGATTTCAGAATCGAACTTGTGAACTTCATTGAAACCAATCGCAACCGTCTGACGAAGGCGCCATTCGGATTGTATGCCGTTGTTCCGTCTCCGTCCGGACAACATGCAGGGCTTCTTGAGGCCGGTCGATTTACCGGAAATGAAAAAGATATCATCAAGTCCGGCGTGATATTCTGTCTGAAGCAAAAAGGCCAGAACGACGGGAACGAAGCAGTGAACCCTCTTAATCCGTATTTCATGGTATATGTTCGAAGCGATGGGACCGTGCGCTTCAATTACACCCACGCCAGGCAGATTCTGGAAATTTACCGGCTGCTGTGTCAGGGAAGAAAAACCCCCTATGAAATCTGTTGCGAGCTGTTTAATGAAGAGACTCAAAACGGAGCGGACATGACTGGATATACAACGTTGTTGAAAAAAGCGGTGGATGAAATCATCCGGATCTTTAGAAAAAAGGGCGGTCAGAAGCTGACTTCAGACAGAGGAGCGCTTTTGATACCCTCCGCTAAACAGATTTACAATATGGGAAATTTTGAACTGGTGACATGGCTGATTATCAAATGACGGCTTCAAATTCGATTTCATATCTCGAAACCAATCGATTATTACGCTTGACGTTAATAACGGATTTCGTCAATATTCACACATGATCAATTCCTTCAAGTGTAAAGAAACTAAAAAAATATTCAATGGCGGTTTTTCATCCAAATTGCCTCAAGATAGTGGACTACCATTAAGGAGAATGATTATGGGCAAAAGAGACTTTCCCCCAATTCACCCTGGGGAAGTATTACGCGAGGAATTTCTGATGCCGCTGGGGATCAGCCAGTACCGTCTTGCCAAGGAAATTAATGTTCCAGCAAGGCGCATCAACGAGATCGTGCTTGAAAAGCGGGGCATATCAGCAGATACAGCGCTTCGCCTAGGTCGGTATTTCAGCACGACACCACAATTGTGGATTAACTTGCAAGCCCGATATGACCTTGAAGTTGTGCGGGATGCCATTGAAGACAGGTTGGAAGCAGAAATAAAACCCTTTAAAAATGTGGCGTAGGGATGTTGCTCAACACCATGACGATACAAACCAGCCGACAAGCTATTGCTCTATCCCTTCAGGCCTTTTCAACCGACAGCCTAACCGAAAACGCCCTTAACCTGTTTGAAACTCTGGGATACAACACCGACCGTCAGGACCATCTGAACTGTCCGGACTATGCTGATTTCAAAGAGTTTTTCATCACCGATTCCAGCCTGTTTTCCGAAGATCGGGCACTGGTATCGAACTGGATTTATGTGGATCTGCTGTTTCAGCTCAGTCTTTCGGAAATGAGCCGCCAGGTTCCGTTGTTTGACACCCGTCAGGTGGATCAAACAGCCATGGAAGCCTATCTGTTCTTTGTCATTGAGCTGACCCAATCCCGTTATACCCGGTCTGATCTTACCCGAATCACCCGTGAGTTAAACCGCCTGTTTCCCATGCCGGTCATGATCGTATTCAAACATGGGGCATCGCTGACCCTTTCAATTATCAACCGCCGACTGAATAAACGGGATGAGCAGAGAGACGTGCTGGAAAAAGTCACGCTCATCAAAGACATTTCACTTATCAATCCAAACCGCGCGCATATTGAAATCCTGTTTGATTTATCGATTCAGGAGTTGAACCGTCGTCAAGGCTTCACCAATTTTGTGGAATTGCACAATGCCTGGCAGAAAACCCTGGATATCCGGTTACTGAACGAGCGGTTTTATCGGGATTTGTTCAACTGGTATTTGTGGGCATCGAAAATTGTCCGTTTCCCTAAACCTGACACGGATGCCACCGATGATAAAACCCATACCGCCACCAGCGTCATACGTCTCTTGACTCGGCTGATATTTATCTGGTTTGTCAAAGAAAAAGACCTGATCCCCGAAAACCTGTTCGATCCAAACCGCCTGAAAACCATCCTGAAATCATTCAATCCCAAGGATCAGGACTGCGCCGCCTACTATCACGCCATTCTTCAGAATCTGTTTTTTGCCACATTGAATACCCCGATGAACCGCGACAAACCACAAGCCCGAAAATTCATGACCGCAAACCGTGGCCCGAAAGCATCCACGGAACAGTATATGGATCACGGGACATACCGGTATGCGGACTGTTTTGTCAACCCGACCGAGGCCGTCAGCCTGTTTGAATCCATTCCGTTTTTAAATGGCGGGCTTTTTGAGTGTCTGGATTATCCGTCGGCGGATGGCGGAAAGGAAATTCGCTATGACGGATTTTCAACCATACCTTCCAAACGGGCTTTCGTACCGAACATGCTGTTTTTTGGACAGGCCGAAAATCTGGATTTCAGCGATGATTTTGGGGGTGACAAAAAGAAACGGCATGAAAAGGCCACGGGGATCATTGAAATTTTAAACGCCTACAAATTCACCATTATGGAAAATACGCCGCTGGAAGAGGAAATCGCTCTGGATCCCGAGCTTCTGGGAAAGGTGTTTGAAAACCTGCTGGCGTCTTATACGCCGGAAACACAGACCACGGCCCGAAAGCAGACCGGCTCGTTTTATACTCCGCGTGAAATTGTCAATTACATGGTGGATGAAAGCCTGAAAGCGTATCTGGAAACCCAACTGATCCATGTACACGAAAAGCGTCTTAATGATGTTCTGGCTAACCCCGAGCCGGAAACCGATCTCTTTGGCGACAAAAAACGGATGCAACCCAGAATCGCATTTTCCATCAAGGTGCTGGATCATAAAAAGAAGGAGGCTATCCACGACCAACTGAAGCGTCTTTTCGATCATTCGATTACAAACAATCCCTTCAACGATAAAGACACCCATCATCTAATCGGGTTGATCAGCGAATGCCGTATTCTTGATCCGGCCTGCGGTTCAGGCGCCTTTCCCATGGGCATCCTGAATCGAATGGTGAATCTGCTTTCCAGGCTGGACCCCAATAACCGGAAATGGAAAGAAGCTCAGCTTCGAAAGGCTGAAAACGATTTAGACCTGGCCAGACAAATGGCGGATGAAGAGATCCGGTCTAAAGCCATCGAAAGTGCTGAGGATAGAATCGTAAATATTCGGGACTCTTTCGAAAAAGACCATCACGAAATGGATTATCTTAGAAAGCTGTTTCTGATACTGGATTGCATCTTTGGCGTGGATATTCAGCAGATTGCGGTTCAGATCACTAAACTGCGGTTTTTCATCTCCTTAGTGGCCGATCAGAGAGTGGATGATACAGCACCCAACAGGGGAATCATTTCCCTTCCCAATCTGGAAACCAAGCTGGTGGCGGCGAATTCGCTGATAGAACTCAAAAAGGAAGAAGGCGGCTTGACTTCCCCGGCCGCTGTAAAAATTCAGGGTGAATTGAAACAGATTCGAAATAATATCTTTTTTGCCCGAAGGCACACCCAGAAACAAAAATTGCGAGCAGCAGAACGGCTAAAACGGGAAGAGCTGAAAACCGCTTTGAGCAACTGCATTGGCGATCAGGTTTCGGCGAAACTGGCAGGATGGAATCCGTTCGATCAGATTCTTTCCGCAGAATTTTTCGAGCCGGAATGGATGTTTGGCCTGAAACAAGGATTTGACATAGTAATCGGCAATCCCCCTTATGTGCGCCATGAGTTGATCAAACTTCTGAAACCGACTTTGAAAGAACAGTACAAATCCTGCTACACCGGCACATCGGATTTGTATGTGTATTTCTTTGAACGGAGCGTCAATCTGTTGAATCCAAAAGGAGTGCTAACCTTCATCACATCCAATAAATATTTCCGGTCCGACTATGGCCGGAAGCTGAGAGAATTTCTTGGAACCCGAACTCGAATCCGCCAGTTGATCGACTTTGGCGATGCACCAGTTTTTGCAGCGATTTCCTATCCGAGCATCATCATTGCCCAGAAACGCAGTATCCAGACTATTACCGGCGCATCTGAACGGTTTCTGAAACTTCATCAGGGAATTAAGGCGGATGTGCCGGATCAGGACATTCAGGCATTGAACTGGCATCCGGATCATCCGGTGTCGTCATTTCCAGACGTGTTTGTCGGTCAGTGTTTCAGTTTGCCCCAGCAGTCGCTTCAGGCCGATGGCTGGCGGATTGAATCCTCGGATGGCCGAACCCTGATCGAAAAGTTGCGGAGTGCGGGTATGCCGCTGAATCAATTTGTCAAAAACCGGTTTTATCGGGGGATTATAACAGGATGTAATGAAGCCTTCGTTGTCGATCAGCCCACACGGAACCGGCTGATTGCGGAACATCCGTCATCAGAAGCCGTGCTGAAACCGCTGCTTCGGGGACAGGATATTAAGCGTTGGCAGATAACCTATTCAAATTTATATTTAATTAAGATTGAATCTTCTCAGAACAGACTGTTTCCATGGTCAGGCAAAGCGATAGATGAGGCTGAAGAAATCTTCAATAAGACATATCCAGCGATATACGAACATCTGAATCAATTTAGAAACCAGTTGATTGAGCGGGATGACCAAGGGAAATACTATTGGGAATTGAGGTCGTGTACTTACTGGAAGGATTTCGAATTTCCCAAAATTATTTGGGGTAATCTTGGTACTGAGCCAGGTTTTACAGTCGATGAAACAAAATATTGTTTGAGCGCGCCAGCTCCTTTTATCGTTTCCAATAGTCTCTACCTGTTGGGTATCTTAAACTCAAGAATCTGTCACTATTTGATCTTTAAAAGCGCTGCGGAACGTCAAGGCGGTTTTGTTGAATTCAAACCCATGTATATTTCACCTTTACCGATTCCGGAGCCGCCAGCCAACGAAACAATTTCAGAAATTGTTTCCCGGATTCTGTCACTTATCCGGCAGAATCAAGCTGATGAAATTCTTACCTTGGAAGCCCGGTTGGATGCCCGAGTAGCCCATCTGTATCGCCTGACCGCAGATGAATACGACCTGATCCTCTCTGACCTGAAACTGTCTGACACATTTCGTGAATCCTGCAGAGCGGCTTTCCATATAGAGAAATAATTCATGCAGAAGCGATGAGAAAATGCCCCGGAATGAGCAGAGACGATGTCTGATGCCAATAACTGTTCAAACTACATCATGAAAAGAGACACAAAATGATACCCATGGAAACCCTACTACCATTCTTCGCCGCATCTGTTTTACTTGGTATTGCACCTGGTCCTGACAATATTTTCGTCTTGACACAATCCGCGCTACATGGGAGGGGCGCTGGACTGATTGTCATGCTCGGGCTATGTACGGGGCTGATTGTTCACAGCATTGCCGTAGCTTTAGGTGTAGCAGTCATTTTCCAAACATCGGCAGTTGCATTCTCCGCCCTCAAATTCCTGGGTGCGGGTTATCTTATGTATCTCGCCTGGCAGGCATTTCGCGCCTCTGCGGCAAGATTTGAAGCTGAGCTGATCCCGGAAGCCAATCTCTGGAAACTGTATCGTCGCGGTATCATCATGAATATCACCAATCCTAAAGTTTCAATCTTCTTTCTGGCGTTTCTGCCGCAATTCGCTGACCAATCACGGGGTCCCATTTCCCTGCAGCTCCTGCTGCTTGGCGGCGTGTTTATCATTGCAACGATATTGGTTTTCGGGGGCATCGCTCTTCTTGCTGGAACACTTGGCAAATGGCTTAATAGGTATCCCCGATCCCAAAATATAATGAACAGGGTGGCTGGTGCTGTTTTTGTGTGCCTTGCATTAAGGCTTGCGACGACGGAGCAGTAAGGCGTTACGTCAGGATGGGTCTATCGTGATGAGACATTTTTATTCCTCACTACATAAGCGGAACAAAAATAGGATCAGTTTTTCACTAAAATATATGGCATTTTTCATCAGCCCAGGGCCAGGGGGGATTTAGGATGCTATCCACCTGAAAAATCCCCCACGATCCCCCTTTTCCAAAGGGGGGAAGTATCATTTTCATATATGGGGTGATCGAATTTAAGAAAGATACACTTTAATGATGTTTTTTGCAGACATTGCTCCGATATTAGTCACCACTACTCGTTAAGGACTACCTGACAGATAAGGCGATTGGCTTGCTTAAAGAAATGCCTACCAGTCAGATCAGCAGCATTCGTTTTTGCTTTTCCTTCTTTTTGACTTGCTTTTCACAGAATACGGGCGCTCCGGAGATCATATCCACGCCGGTATGGTAAACCAGCGTGGATACCGTTGATGGCGTTGGGGTAAAGACTTGAACCTGCTCCGGAATCAGGTGAAGGTGACGGGACACGAATGTTTTTAGCCGACCTACATGGGCCTCGGTGCAGCCTGGATGCGCAACCATGAAATAATATGTCAGATAAAGCTGCTTTCCGGATGTTTTACAGATAGCGTCAAACAAGCGTTTGAATTCGACCAGGCTATCCATTCCTGGTTTTCCCATAAGATCAAGTACCTCGTTTTCCGTATGTTCCGGCGCAATTTTCATCTGGCCGGAAGTATGATGATGAACCACTTCAGTTAAATACTTCAGCCCATTTTTCTGATCAGAAAGAATCAGATCATACCGAATTCCGGATGCCACAAAAACATGCCGTACAGCCTTTATTTCCCGGATCGTCCTAAGCAGATTGATCTGCTGACGGTGATCCACTCTAAGGTGATCGCAGATTTCTGGATACAGGCAGCGTTTATCACTACATGCGCCTTTTACCTGTTTTTTCCGGCATTCGAACCCATACATGTTTGCTGTTGGCCCTCCGACATCCGAAATGATTCCCTTAAACGCTGGATGGGAGGTGATTTCTTTCACCTCGCGCAGAATCGAGACCTGGCTTCGCCATTGAACGGTTCTGCCCTGATGCACGGCGATAGCGCAGAAATTACACTCACCGTAGCAGCCCCTGTGCGTGGAAATCGAAAACCGGATAGTTTCGAGCGCCCGGACCTCTCCCTGTTTTCGGTAATACGGATGCAGATCCCGCTCAAAGTTCAGATCATGGACTGCATCCATTTCAGATTGGGAAAGCGGCGGACAGGAGGGCGTGTGAATAAGATACCGGGCTCCGTGTTTCTGGCACAACCCTGTTGCAGTCACCGAATCATTATTCTTATAAAAGATGTGAAACATCCGCGAAAACGACTGGGGATCGTCCGACACCTTCTCAAAAGGCTCCATTGCGATATAGTCGGATCGGGCGGAGCCTGCAATATAGCAAATACCGCGGTTTTCAGTAAAGGATTCATGGCGCTTTAACTTGTCTGCAAGAGACAGAACAGCCCTCTCCCCCATCCCATAAATCAGGATGTCGGCCTTGGCATCAAAAAGAATGGATCTACGGATGGAATTGGACCAGCAATCGTAATGGGGGATACGTCTTAGGCTGGCTTCTATACCGCCCAGAACGATGGGAACGGTATGCTTGAAAAATCTGCGGATGAGATTCGAATAAACAATAACAGCCCTATCCGGCCTGCGGGTGTTGAGGCCTCCTGGGGTATAGTCATCATGTTTCCGGCGTTTTCCGGTCGCCGTGTAATTGGCCACCATCGAGTCCACACTGCCGGAAGTTACCCCCCAGAACAGCAGTGGTTCCCCCAGCCGGGTAATATCTATTTCGGACTGAATGTCGGGCTGAGCAATGACACCTACTCGATATCCATGCTGCAAAAGTACTTTACCAATTACCGCAGTGCCGATAAAAGGACTGTCAACATAACTATCGCCGGTAATCAGAACAACATCAAGCTGATGCCACCCCAGGGATTCGACTTCTTCCAACGTTGTGGGTAAAAACATTTTCCTATTTAACCGATAATACCGGACATGGCGCTTTCAGAACAACATACTGGGCCGTTGATCCAGAAACCAGTTTGCTGACTTTGGATATTCGCCTGACTCCGATAATAATCAGGTCGATTTCATTTTCCATGGCAAACTTAACCAGATCCTCCCCAGCCTCCAGCCCGCGAACCGATAGATGGGTTTCACAAGGAATCTTGGCCTCCACAAACTGGGTCTTGGCAAAATTCAGGATATGTTCATGCTTTACAAATTCCTGACGCGGCACTTCAGGTCCGCCAACCATAGACATCACCAGACATACGCTTGCGTTCATAGCGATTGCATAGGTTTTGCCGATTTTCAAAGCATCGTTGGAAACATTTGTTCCATCAAAAGCAACCATAATTTTCATCAGGGGTTCCTGATCCTGCAAAAAATGAATTAAAAGGATTTTATTGGATTATACTCAAGCCGCCACAATCCGTGTTTACCGATTGCCCTTCCCTCAACTGGGGAGAGTTGGGGGGGCGAAAGCACAATTTATGTCCGTTCACAGTATAGCTTAACTATACTGCGAACTGGCATAATTTTACGTTTTTGATCCCCCACCCCAACCCTCCCCCGCTGGGAGAGGGAGTTTATGAAAAGCGCAGATTATGCCAGTTCGCAGTATACCTATGTAGAGAGCATATCAAACAGCTTTCCGTAAGCAGATTCATCAAGGGATTCGAATCCAGTTCTATCGGATTTCTCGGCGCTCACCGCCTTGGATTTCACCAAACATTTGGCTCCGCATTTTCCGCATTTAATCTCTATTGGCAACAGGTCGTTTGACGACTCTGGCAAATCAATTGGTGACTGACATCTTGGACATCTGGTGGCTGATTTCTTTATATTTGCAGATTCTTCGGCAACAATCTGCTCCTGAAGGATTCGTTCTACCAGATGAGGTTCTGGATTTGCGGTCGGGAGCAGTTTTGGTAAGGGTGTAGCCTTCAGGCGAGAGTCAGGAAGGGCGGTCGGTCGTAATTCGCCTGTGTTCGGGGCAATTCCGGATTCTTCAGGGTGAATTACAGTCATAACGGCTTTGCGGATTCTCTCACTATCATCCATTCCACCCATAGACCTGAATCTGTCATAATCTTCTTTGGAAAGTGTTAGTTTCACTTCTACAGTGTGGGAGTTAAGCAGCGCTGTTTGAAGATCCCCCAGCGTTGTGGCAATGGCAATCATCCGGGATGCCACCTCCTGAAGCTGTGTTTGTATTTTGCTGATCAAATTAATTGCGGGAAACATTTGACCTTCATAAGCTACTTTTGCATCTGCCAGATTAATAACACTCATATACTCCTCCCATGCAGGTTCCCAGGAACAACCGGTTGATAAACGTTTACCCTGTGATCATACTGGAAAATATCAAAGATGTATAGATTTTTTGTATCTTTCTTAAATTAGATCACTCCCATATATGAAAATAATACTTCCCCCCTTTGGAAAAGGGGGATCGAGGGGGATTTTCCAGGTGGATAGCCTCCTATACTGCGAACTGGCATAATTTTACGTTTTTGATCCCCCACCCCAACCCTCCCCCGCTGGGAGAGGGAGTTTATGAAAAGCGCAGATTATGCCAGTTCGCAGTATAAATCCACCCTGGCCCCCCCTTTTTCAAAGGGGGGGAATCCTTTCGATTTTAGTATTTTAGATTGTTCGATGAAATTTAAGATTGATACGATTTTTTTCATCATCCTTGATTACTATTCAGATCACTATTTAACTTCGTAGGAAAATTCATCCAGCAATGTTTTTTCGCCAATCACCGCCTTGGTTTTGATCTTGTAAATCCCCCTTTCCTTGAAGCTGACATCGGCACCGTAACTGTCATGCATTCCCATGGTAAGGGTTTTCTGCTCCTTGCCATCCGGGCCGGTAATCGAAAAACCAATCTTTCCAGAAACGGATTTTCCCCCTGGATCATTGATATAAACCATGAGATGATTGGTAATATCCGGACTTTTGCTCATACCTGGCATGTCCATCTCTTCCATTCCCTTCATCATGACATTTCGCTCCGCCATATCAAGGACATGGTACATGAAGCCATATCCATCCACAGTGCCGTGTCGGAGCATCCGCCCCATGCTGTGATCAGCAGATGCTGCAAATACCTGTCCTACCCCAAAAATCATCAAAATCACTCCAATAAGTATTGTCTTTTTCATTGAATTCTCCTTTATTAGTCTTGAATTATGCAGACATATTTTCATACAACTTAGTTATACTGAGAGCTGGTGTAATTTGCGCTTTTGAACCCCCCAACTCTCCCCCGCTGGGGAGGGAGTGCAAGTAGAGCCGGCATCCTGCCGGCTGCAGCAGCCGGCAAGATGCCGGCTCT
>CAIMCT010000521.1 GCA_903839535.1 uncultured Desulfobacteraceae bacterium | reverse complement strand
TATACTGCGAACTGGCATAATTTTACGTTTTTGATCCCCCACCCCAACCCTCCCCCGCTGGGAGAGGGAGTTTATGAAAATCGCAGATTATGCCAGTTCGCAGTATAACCAACGGGCCTACATCTTGAGATAGAGTTTCCTGATCCGCTCCCTGGTCATGACCGCTTTCCAGTCTTTACCCAGAGCGTTTTCCCAGAGCGGCTCAAGAACCAAGGCGACATCAATCATTTTTTCCATCCGATGATTTTCCATGCCCGAAACCAGGTTCCGGGGAAGGGAAACCCCCTGTTTGGCCATCATAAGGCGAAACTCCTTAACGCCGTCCGGATAAAATTCTTCCAGATAATCAAACGCCACGCAGTTGCCGATTCCGTGATGAAGACCCAGAACAAAGGATAGACCATAAGACAGAGCATGACAAATACCGACCTGGGAATAGGCTATGCTCATACCGCCGAAATAGGAGGCAATCATGAGCTTGTCATTGCTATCCGGACCTGGGCTGAGAAAAACATCCTGACAAAGCGCCATGGCCTTTTCGCCGTAAGACTGGCTGAAAGTGTTCAGATAGGTCCCGCAGAGCGATTCCACACAGTGAATATAGCAATCCATGCCGGTATAAAACCGCTGGTCCGCCGGTACCTCGGCGATCAACTCCGGATCCAGAACAATCTGGTCAAATACCGTATAGTCCGAGTTGATTCCCAGCTTTTTCTCAGGGCCGGTAAGCACCGTGGTTCGGGATACTTCAGCGCCTGTTCCGGACAAGGTCGGAATGCCGATATGATATACGGCAGGATTTTGAATCAAATCCCAGCCCTGATAGTCGGCGGCTGAACCAGGATTGGTCAGCATCAGGGAGACGGCCTTGGCCAAATCCATGGTGCTGCCGCCGCCAATGCCGATCACCCCATCCGGCAACCTTGCGGAAAAATCTTTGACTTGCTTAGCCAGGTTGTCCACATACACGGTTTTGGGTTCATCCGTTACGTTGACCCAGAGCAGCATATCCTCTGAATTCTGAGGAATCCGATGCTTTAAGGCGTGATTCATGAAGACATCATCAACCAGAAAAACCATGAACCCGTTCTTTCGTTTAGGGGATAAAATCTCATCCAACTGGTTAAAACCACCCCGACCAAAAATGACCTGCGAAACCACTTTAAAATTACGATATTTCATATTTAACATCTCCGCTATTTGATTTCCTTCATCACCTTTTCGATGATTTCAACCCGTTTTTTAAGCACTTCCGGAGTCCAGGACAGCTTTATCTGAAGCGACAGAGTGCGGCTCATGATCCTGTCCGACTGAGGAAGATGCACCCCTGAATAATCCGGGTACTCTTTCTGCAAATGAAATGGAAGACCGGCAACGGATTTCAGTTGTTTGAAATGATCCCATTTGCGAAGATAATGCCAGTTGTTGTCGTACCAGTAAAAACAGCCATCAATTCCGGCAGCGCCCAGATCGTGTGCGGCCCGTCTTGTCTGATCCTCGTCCTCAAGGAAAAAAGACAGAAATGTAGCCGAATCGCCGGCCTTATCCGGTATCACCCGAAACGTAACATGGGAATACTGACAGAGCGCCTGTTTAAGAATCTGCTTATGGGCCCGCTGAGTTCTGAGGATCGCATCTAATTTGCGAAGCTGAGCCAAACCAACCGCAGCATTCATCTCGCTGATCCGGTAATTCATGCCGAGAAAAGGGTGCCCTTCAAGACCTCGATCCGACCCGATATGATCATGACCATGATCGGAATATGCCTGCGCTTTAAAATAAATCTCCTGATCCGAAGTGATAACCGCTCCGCCTTCACCACAAGTAACGGTCTTGACCGGATCAAACGAAAAACAGCCGGCATGACCAAAAGTTCCTGCAAATTTCCCCTCATGGGACGCACCAAGAGACTGACAGGCATCTTCAATCAGCACAAGTTTTTTTTCGTCGCAGATCGTTTTCAGCTCGTCAATCCGGGCCATGGCTCCGCACATGTGAACCGGCATAACAGCGCGAGTTCGGGGAGTAATGGCTTTGCTAACAGATTGTGGATCCAGACACAGGGTCTCATCAATTTCGGCAAAAACCGGAATGGCACCGGCTGTTAGCAAAGCCTCGACCGATGCCACAAATGTAAACGGCGGAACAATCACTTCATCTCCTGCACTGACTCCACAGGCAGCCAGTGCGATGCCGAGAGCGGACGTACCGCTGGAACACAGGTGCGCGTAGCCGGACCCCAAACGCTTTGACAGTTCTTCCTCGAATGTTCTGGCCTTCCAATGACCTTTTCGCGCCTGGTCAAATCCGTACCGGAACAACACCCCTGTATCCAGAACATCCTGAACTTCTTTTCGTTCTTCATCCCCAAACCATTCAAACCCAGGCATGTCAGGTCTCCTCTAAAAAAAGTTTTAATTATCAACCCTTGTGCTTCGACTTATGCTCCGCAACTGAAAAATAATTGGAAAAATACTGTTTCATCAGAATCCTGGCATAATAGCCGGAACGGGTTCCGATGTACTTTTCATGAGCCACAACCACGGAAACCACCACTTTTTTTCCACTGACTCTATCTACAGCAAATCCAACAAACCAGTCATAATGCGCTTCATGCACCTGGTTGTCCATAGACCCGGTTTTTCCGCCAATGTCCAACTGGGCCAGGACGCTGTCTTTTTGGTAATCCTTGAAAGCTTTTCTTCCGGTACCAGAATTCACAGTGGCTTCCATCATACCGACCACGATGCCTGATGATTTTGCAGAAATAACCTGTTTCATAGGTTCAACTCGGCTTTGATAGAGTATCTGGCCAGCTTGATCAGAAATATAGTCAATCATGGTGGGTTCAACCATGACTCCCTGATTCAGGATAGCAGCACCAATGAGCGCGCCGTGAAGGGGAGATATCATGGTGGTGCGGTTGTAGCCGCTGGCGATTTCGGCCAACTGATAGGGATCGTCATCAACAGATAGAAAACTGGAATTGATTGGCGCTTCAAAATTAATGGGGTGATTGAATCCAAAGGCTGCTGCATATTGTTCGATGACCATTTTACCGAGCAACTGGTAACCTATCTTTCCAAAAACCGCATTTACCGATTGGGCGAAAGAATCCCTTAAAGTGATTTTTTGGGTATATTTGGTGTACTTATCGGTCAACTGGGATTTGTAGAGCGTATGCTTGCCGCCAGTAAAGAAAAGTGGTGATTCCTGATTCAAACCACATTTGTCAACAACTGCTGCGGCTGTAATGATTTTAAAGATGCTGGCTGCTGGAAAGACACTGTCCAGACATGAGTTATTCAAAGGATTTGTCCGGTCAAACCCGACCATGGACAGAATTCTTCCAGTTGATGGGTCAATGGCCACAATTCCAATATGGCGAGCGTTGGCGGTACTCAGGTTCTTTATCATGAAATGCTGAAGTGACATATCCAGCGTCGTCAAAACACGATAGCTGCGCCCTTCTGAATGAGAATCGAAACCTTTTTGCGTCAGATTGACAAATGAGTTTCCGTTTAAAAACTCCCGCACTTCTTTTTTATCGTGCAGTTTTTCATTTCCATGCGACACAAGCGGCTCTATTACCTGAACATTCTCCATATCCCGAAAATGCACGAATACACTGGATAAACTGCTGCAGCCTTTAAACATCCAAAACCAGATAACAATTAAAAGCGTTAAAACAGCGGCATACCTGTGCATCCGTCTGGTTCGCCGCCTATCAAACGCAATTCGATTCAATCGCGTCTGATAATCGCGCCAATCCATTCGAACACTGGATTCGCCCACAGAGAATCTATTGTCCATTATTTTCTCAAGTGTGAGGGCTTCATAGCGTTACCGTGAAAATACTTTTTGAGCCTCTGTTAAGCATTTTTACCCTGCCAGGAATCACGTTTTACAAGC
>CAIMCT010000520.1 GCA_903839535.1 uncultured Desulfobacteraceae bacterium | reverse complement strand
TACAAAATTAAAATATTGTTCTATATAATTTAGATCATAATACATTATAATAATACATTATAAAATATAATTTGGATCATGGTATAAAATTGGCGAAACAATGTTTCGATTATTTTGATATATGAATGAAATTATTCTGTCAAGTGGAAAAAGACAACTACGGAAAACAAGGCATATACATTGGATTTAACAAACTGATTTCCGTTTCTTCGCCCAATTTATTTTATCTTTACATCTTTTTTTCTTGCTATTACAATCAGACTCAGGATTAATATCATGGTTTTGTAAATACTTTGCGTTCACACCATCAAAGGAGAACTCATGGAATCATCTGAATTGCTTGCAAAACTCCAGCAAAAACATTTGCATGCCCTTGCAGGAGGGGGAGAGGACAAAATCCGGAAACAGCATGAATCCGGTAAACTGACCGCCAGAGAGCGAATAAACAAGCTGCTGGATCCGGACACATTCGTTGAAGTAGATCGCTTTAAAACTCACCGATGCAGCGATTTTGACATGGCCGATCAGAAAATCCCCGGAGATGGCGTTGTAACAGGATATGGCATGATCCATGGCAGACAGACTTTTGTTTTTGCTCAGGATTTTACCGTTCTTGGTGGTTCGCTTTCGCTGGCCCATGCGGAAAAAATCTGTAAAATCATGAAAGCCGCCATGAAAACCGGATCACCAGTCATCGGCCTTTGCGACTCGGGAGGCGCCAGGATTCAGGAAGGGGTCATGAGTCTGGCCGGTTATGGCGATATTTTTCTGCTCAATGTCATGGCTTCAGGCGTGGTTCCACAGATTACTGCGATAATGGGACCTTCCGCAGGAGGTGCGGTTTACAGTCCGGCCCTTACAGACTGGGTTTTCATGGTTGAAAAAACCGGCCACATGTTCATCACCGGCCCGGAAGTCATAAAGGCCGTTACCCGGGAAGTAGTCAGCAAGGAAGAGCTGGGCGGCGCCATGGCCCACAATGCCAAAAGCGGCGTGGCCCATTTTTCAGCGCCAGATGACAGCGCCTGTCTGGAGATGATCCGCGAACTGATGTCGTTTCTTCCCCAGAACAACATGGAAGATCCGCCCAGGTCTGCTGCCAAAGATGATCCCATGCGCCGGGATGAATCCCTTCGCGACGTAGTTCCGTCCGATCCCAACAAGCCCTACGACATTCGTCAGATTGTGCAATCCAATATGGATGACCTGTATTTTTTCGAGGTTCATCAGCACTGGGCCAAAAATATCGTGATCGGCTTCGGCCGATTGGACGGCATGCCCGTCGGGGTTGTGGCCAATCAGCCCAACATCATGGCCGGATGCCTGGATATCGACGCTTCAATCAAGGGCGCACGATTTGTCCGCTTCTGCGATGCGTTCAACATTCCGCTCATCGTCTATGAAGATGTTCCCGGCTTTCTTCCGGGAATTCACCAGGAGCATGGAGGCATCATCAAACACGGCGCCAAGCTCATTTACGCCTTCTGCGAGGCAACAGTTCCCCGGATCACCATCATCACCCGAAAGGCTTATGGCGGAGCCTACATTGTCATGAATTCCAAGCATATTCGAGGAGATATCAATCTTGCCTGGCCCGGAGCCGAAATAGCTGTCATGGGTGCGGATGGCGCGGTCAATATCATTGCCAGAAAAAATATCGAAGCGTCACCAGATCCCGAAGAAGAACGTCAGCGACGGATTGAGGATTATCGGGAAAAGTTTTCCAACCCTTACCTGGCTGCGGAACTTGGCTATATTGATGATGTCATTGATCCTGCGGAAACCAGGATGCATTTGATTCAATCCCTGAAAATGCTCAGAACCAAGCGGGACATCAATCCGCCAAAGAAACATGGAAATATCCCCCTTTAAATAAGGAGTCTGCATAAAATGTCCTGGGAACAACTGGCTGAACTCATTCGAAGCATTTTATTCACCCAAACCGGAATCCCCCATCTTTCTGGCGGCAATGTTTTGATGATCGTCGTCGGTCTTGTCTTTCTTTACCTTGCCATTGCAAAGGACTACGAGCCGCTTTTGCTGCTTCCGATAGGATTTGGAATTTTCATTGTCAATTTCCCGCTTACGCCCCTGATGGGCTTTACAGAGCAAGGAACACCGGACCTGATCCGGGCGTTTTACAAATACGGAGTCGAGTGGGAAATCATCCCTTGCGTCATTTTTCTGGGACTGGGCGCCATGACGGACTTCGGACCGCTGATTGCCAATCCCAAAACACTGATCATTGGCGCCGGAGCGCAGTTAGGTGTTTTTGTAACCTATATCGGCACCCTGTTCTTTGGATTCACGCTGAAGGAAGCTGCATCCGTAGGAATCATCGGGGGCGCGGACGGCCCCACGACAATTTACCTGACCACCAAGCTGGCGCCTCACCTGCTTGGCGCAAATGCACTTGCGGCATATTCTTACATGGCGATGGTTCCCCTGATTCAACCCCCAATCATGCGATGGATGACCACGCTTGATCAACGCCGAATTCGAATGCGTCAGCTCAGGATTGTGTCCGCAAGAGAAAAGCTACTGTTTCCGCTGATTGCAACCGTATTAATTGTCTTGCTGATTCCAGCCGTCGCACCACTCATGGGCATGTTCATGTTCGGCAATCTGATGCGGGAAAGCGGTGTGGTCAAACGCCTTTCGGATACCGCTCAGAATGCCCTGATGAACATTGTGACCATTTTTCTGGGGCTTTCGGTCGGCGCCACCATGCAGGCGGAGGTTTTTTTGAACTGGAAACCCATGCTGATTTTTGCTTTTGGTCTTCTGGATTTTGTGGTGTGTACTTTTGGGGGGATTCTAACGGTCCATATCATGAATCTGTTCCTGAAGGAAAAAATGAATCCACTGATCGGCTCAGCCGGGGTCTCGGCCGTACCTATGTCGGCACGGGTATCGCACGTCGAAGGACTTAAAGCTGATCCTGATAACTGGCTAATTATGCATGCCATGGGACCCAATCTGGCAGGTGTCATCGGATCAGCGGCAGCGGCAGGCATGTTTATAGCCATGTTTCAATAGGAGGCCATCATGATATCCCATTATTTCAGACTTGCACGAATATTATGCCTTATTGTCGCAGTGCTATCGCCGCTGTTTTTTCAGCATGAATCGCTGGCCGCTATTGGAGAGGATGCTGAAAAACCTGTTCCCGAGTTTATCCATACGGGCAAAACCATTACTGCCAAGCTGATACCCAGAGCAAAAAGCACGAGCATATTGATTGATTTCAACACGGCTCAGGGCAGCTTGTCGGATGTCAAGGGCGTTGAATATGAAACCCTCAGAACACCGGATATGGACATAAAAGAATTCAAATCCTCTTTTTTCGATGTTACTATTGATGATATTCCCCCTGGCTCTGAAGCCGAAATCACCATTTCATCTTCGTTTTTTACTGTTTCAACCGAATACTGGCTTTACAATTCAAAGAAGCCGGCAAAATGGTTTAATTCCGGAATAAAGACAAAGACAGGAACCGACAATTCCAATCAATTTGTTATCCGGGTCATGGATGGCGGAGAATGGGACAGCGATGGAATGGCGGACGGCCGGATTCAGCTCATAGGGGGACCTAAGGATTATTTTTGGAGCTATGCCCTCGGAACCCTGGTCGTCCGTTTTTTCGGAGTTTTCGTAGTACTGTCGATGTTGATGATCGGCATGTTGTCTGCTGGACAAATCTTTGTCGCCCTTGAAAAAAGGCAGAAAAGGCTGGCGCTCCTATCGTCTCAACCCACCAAACCGGAGCCTGCACATCAAACAGAACCGCTCAACAGTCCGAACACTCCATCATCCGCACCTGACGCGGACACGGTTGCCGCCATTGCGATGGCGCTTCACCTGCATCTGGCTCATAGAACATCACATAATACGGTTGACGCTCAAAAAACCGATCAGAATTCATGGGTTCAGTATGGCCGTGTCGGAATACAGAATGCACGGTTGCAAACGTTTAAGCGACCGGTAAACACAAATGATAAATTATGAATTACGCACTGTTCATTCATAATTCATAATTCATAATTCTTTTGAGGTATCTAATGAAATATAATTTTGAAATCAATCAGAAAAACTTTGATGTCACCATCAGCGGCATTACCGGAAATACGGCCAGCGTTCTGGTAAACGGGCAACCATATAATGTTCGTATCGGCGATCCGTCAAAGACTTCTGCGCAACAAACCGCAGCCCAATCTGGAGTAACAGCGCAGACAACTGCTACTCAGATGCCTATCCAGTCTCAGAAAACCGGGGCATCAATCCCACGAGTTGTGCAGGGTCAAGGCGAGCCAATTTTAGCGCCCATCCCAGGTTTGATTATGGAAGTCAGGGTAAAAGTAGGTGATGCGGTAAGCGTCGGCCAGATCGTCGCCATTCTGGAAGCCATGAAAATGGAAAACAGCCTGACCACCCATGTTTCCGGTACGGTAAAGGAAATCAGGGTTGAAAAAGGCTCCGAGGTATCGACCGGTGATGTGATTCTGATTGTCGGATAATCGTTTCCACCAGGAAAGAAGGGTGCTGAACGCCAGTTTTTTCCTGCACCCAGGAGACATCGTCTCTGTTTTCAAGAATACGAATATACTGCGAACGGGCATAAGGCGACTCATATAAAAAAACTCCCAGATTGTGATGTTTTTTCATTTACATGGATGGACAGGCCAGTCTTATCTTTTGGCCAAGATAAAGAAGAATCCTTCCTAAAAAATATTCACATTCCATGTTAAATGTTTTGAGTTGCCTAATTTGAACTTTCCATAAGCTCCCTCTCCCAGCGGGGGAGGTTTGGGGTGGGGGGGGGCAAAAATGCAGATTATGCCCGTTTGCAGTATAGCAATTGAAAAATGTTTCCGGAACCATTCAATCCATGCTAAGAAGAATAAATCATCCGATGAGAAGACGCATGTGGGATTTAAATACGAAGAATTGAACATGATATTTCAGAGGCAATGAACACCATGAAGAAATTACTATTTGTTACACTATTTGTACATGTTGCATTTTTATCACCGATTCTTGCCAATGCAAATGACCCGCCGATTTTGAAGGAAGTCCATCAGAAAATAATCGAGGAATTCCAAAGAATAGATGCCGCCATGAAGAATACAGCCCACAAACTCAGCACTTCGGGCTTGACCGGAGACGGTGCTCGCTCATACCTTGCAGAGCTGTGCGAAAAATTCACCTTTACCATTGATTGTTCCGCTGTTAACTCAAAAGGGACAATAGTGACTGTGGAACCTTCACCCCATAGACATCTTGAAGGAACGGACATCAGTACGCAGGAACATGTCAAGAGAATTATTAAAAAACATAAACCGGTTATGAGTTACGTTTTCAAAGCAATTGAGGGTTTTGACGCAGTTGTGCTTGAATATCCCGTCTTTAATCCCCATGGGGAATATATTGGTTATGTAGGTCTGTTTTTTAAACCGGAAACATTCTTTGCTCAGATACTCACCCCGTTGATGAAGAGTATTCCGGTGGACATATTGGTGATGGAGAAGGGAGGAAGAATTATCTATGATACCGATATTTCCGAAATTGGTCTAAACCTCTTCACCTCCCCGTCTTACCAGTCCTACTCCCAGTTGCAGAAGCTTGGTCGCCGCATTGCAGCGACGAAGGAAGGCAACGGCGGCTACCAATACAAAGTCCATGGTGAGAATATTGTGGCGATGAAGAATGCCTACTGGAAAAGCGTCAATCTTTACGGAACCGAGTGGCGCGTTGTGGGAGTCCATGTCGAGAAAGCTAAATCAGGAAGCAAAATGAAACAGGATAGATTTAAAGACTGCAAAGAAACTACTGGAAAACCCAGGTATTGCAGCAAAAATCACCGATTTTATTGTACTTCAATCCCTGAAATTTCGTCCTGGTCTGCAAAGAATCTCATTCATTCACTGGTATTGGGTTTAAGATGGCGGAAACAGGATCGATTGAGATGGGATTAAATGAGAAATTCATGAAAATAGTTTTTCACGAAAAGTTCTACGAATCAGACTATGCCAATGACGGAGCCTCAGTTTCAGGCAGACTTGAATCTATCATGAGTGTCGTAGGCAATGAACCAAGTTTTGAGATTGTGCATCCCGATTTCGCCCGCGAAGAAGATGTTCTGCTTGCTCATGCTCCTGCATACGTTGAGGCTATTAAATCGAATGCCAAACGATACAGCATGGCTATGCTTTCTGCTGGGGCCGCAATTCTTGCTGCTGACATCGGTATATCAGGAGAGCCAGCATTTGCCTGCTTGAGACCGCCAGGCCACCATGCTTCTTACGAGTCTGCCTGGGGATACTGCGTTTTCTGCAACATGGGAATCGCTTTATTGAAATTGAAGGCAAACAAAATGATCAATTCCGCCTTTGTTCTGGATTTCGATGCCCACACGGGTGATGGCACCAAAGCAGTGCTCTCGAATTGGAATGAGTGCCGTATCGTAAACCCTTATGCGGAGAACGGGAAATTGTATTTGAAAGAGATTCAGGATGCCATCAAGGATATTTCATCAGTGGATATTGTTGGCGTGTGTGCGGGTTTCGATGCGTATGAAAAGGACATGGGCAAGAAGTTATCGACGTTCGATTTCTATGTGATTGGAGACATCATGAAGAATTTTGCCAAACGAGCAGCCAACGGTCGAAGGTTTGCGCTTCTTGAGGGAGGCTACTACTTGCCGGATCTCGGAAAGAACGTACTATCGTTTTGCCAGGGTTTTCAGTAAAAATTGCAGAGTATATTATAACATGAAAATTGAATTTGTGCCGAGGGACAAGCAACACTCGGAGTACGATTGGGCTGATATTTCAAATGAGGGTCAGCGCATTGGTAAAGCCCGTTGTAAGATTGAAAACGATACGATAATCATCTGTTCAATCAACATATACCCCGAGTGGGAAGGGCATGGGTATGGCAGAGATTTTGTGGACTACTGCAAGGGTCGTTTTAAAGTTGTTACTGCCGATCGGGTCAGGCCAACTGCGGTAGGCTTTTGGGAAACAATGGGGTTCCATGACAATCATGACGGTGCATGGATATACCGGAAAACCACCATGCGAGTGTATGGATGAAAATGTTTATTCGGGTCAAGTCCAAGAAGATCGACGAGCAGATGCCTGAAATGAGAATCCAACGAAGGAGGGGTGAAAGATGAGAAAAAAGTCACGTCGATATCATCATGAAAGTCTGTTCAACAGTTTCAATTGCAACATCGGCAGCGACAAAAAACAGGATTTTCTTCATCAGACAATGCATCATTTACACCGGCGGGCTGCTGCATTGTCTTCCCATCCTGGATCAGGAAACTTATGAAGTTTAATGGATAGTATGCCTGTAACCGTCCTATGTCGCTAAGAACTTGAACAAGAAGAAAAATGCTTTTCTATCAGTTCCACCGCCTTTTTTACCCCATTCTCTTTTAGCATCAGTTCACGGAGGTCCTCAGCTCTTTTTTTCATATCAGGACCGTCCAGAACGTTCCTTATTGATTTAGCCAACTTTTTTGCGGTTACGTTTCTTCTGTGCAGCACCTTGGGGGCCACGCCTGACCGCTGCAACTCGCCTGCAAAAAAAGCCTGATCAAGGCAATGCTCCACTATGATTGACGGACAGCCATGAAGCGTAGCCGAATGAGTCGTACCGGCACCGCCGTGATGAACAACCGCTGAACAATAGGGGAAAATAAATTGGTGTGGCGCTTTCTCGATTTTATATATCTGCGGATGGTCGTGAATTTCCGGAAGCTCGGACCATCGGGACTGGACAATGGCCCGGCATCCGGCAAGCAAAGCGCCTTGAACCAGAGTTTCCGTAATTATCCCTGGCGATGGATCGAGAGACAGCATGCTTCCCAACGTTAAAAAAACCGGCGGTGGACCATTTTCCATAAACCGCTTCAAGTTGTCCGGCATGTCCCATTGTTCCGCTGCGTTCGGTACAGTGAAGATGCCGCAGACATGATGATTGTCAGGCCAATCCGGCTGTTTATGACAAATTGCGGAAGTCTCGGCAATGAGGTTCAAGTGTTTTGATATACACACGGTATCCATGATTTTACTGACTGGTGGCAACCCGACCCTTTCTCTTAACGTGTTCACTTCGGAACCGATTGTACGGTCCATTAAGAAATGAAACAATTTCCACCAATAGGGGTTCATCCATTTGCCGACATTGGGGGTGCCGAAAATTCGGGAGTGTTTTGAATGTAACCGTTCACTCCCCCTCCCAGCAGGAGGGGGCCGGGGGGAGGGCAAGTAGTTGGCATGACAACATTTCCCCCCTCCCAGCCTCCCCCCGCTGGGGGGAGGGGTCTGAACGCTTACTTTTGAATAGATTATGCCGTGATTCAGCATCACGGTTGCGCAAGGCTTGCCTGCTTTTTCAGCAGCAATATGTGCGGGATAGTGGATGAAATGTCCGATTATTACGTCATTTTCGCGGCAAAGCCGCTCTGCCGCGTCGAACATTTCCGATATAAAAGGATTAAAAAAATAGTCCAGAACAATTTCAGTTTGTTTGATGAGATTTTTTGTTCCAAAAATCTTATCTGCAAAAAGACGAATTGTTTTATCATCGTAGATCAGCTTGCCAATGTGTGACAAAGCAAAATCCATTTCCTCGCCGTAGGAACTGTAATCCTTGTTATCAACACATGTTACGACCAGCGATACTTTATGACCTCTGGCGCGTAATCCGCCCGCCAATGCAAGAAACGGACGAATGTCGCCATCAGTGCCCCACGTTTGCAACCCAATCTTCATCCGCTATTCCCTTAATAAGAGATTCTCTCGTCTCTGTATGTCATCTGGTTCTTGCGGGCTTACGGAAAAAAGCCTACTGCACCACGACAGGACTTGGCTACAAGTCACCCGGCTGGGCAGGCAGCGCATCCCGGCCCCGGACGAAGCAACCACGTTCGTATTTATCGGTTGGTAGATTTGGTAGCACAGGTTATGGATGCTGTCAAATGATTTTTGATATCGGAATTGACTGAAGCCATCTCAAATCTATGCCGGCAAGGTCAGATTGATAAACAAAATTGGCACAGCCAATACGGCGATACGGATTGTGTGGGATGGGTCTGTATTTTGATAAATTGTTATTGACTCCAGTATTTATTATGGTATCTTCAAGCAGGATTTTGTTTTTCAACTTCATTGGCTCCGAAACGGATGTGTGCTTTTGTACGATCAAACAAACACTCAAAAATTTGCTCGATCAAGCACTAAATATTTTCCAGGTAAACTTTTCCCTATTCTCCTCTATCAACCTGTTTTTATTCCATATCCAGAATAACTGAACCATGCCGGGTGGCGTTTAGACAATAGAATTAACCATATCAACAAAAAAAGGAGCAAAAGATGAAGACATTATCGAAAGCATTCATTACCGTGTTATTGATTTCCTTGTTTGTCGTATCACCGATATTCGCCCAGGATTATGTTTATAAAGTCAGCGGGGATAGTCCTAATAATGATAGAAGTGCAGCGTCAGCAACATCGACGGTGATAGGCCCGTTTTCTGTCGTCATGGTTGATGGGACTGGCGCGACTAAAATCGTGGTATATTTACAAAAAGGCTCTGATGGCATTTCATTGACTCTTTCAGGCCCAGGAGGGTACGCTGTATTACTGGGTAATGCCTTAGCTCTGAAATGTTCTGTGTACCTTTTTTTAGCGGCTGATAATTCAGTTTCTAACATTGCATTGATATATTGATGATGTAAATATGTATCTAAGCTGTGCCTTTTACAGGAAAATCAAAGTGTACCCACCTGGCTGTTTGTGATGGACAGATAAGGTGGTGTTTGGCGGGGGATACCTAAAATTCCCCGCCAAACACCACCCAATTTCCAATTATGTACCTCGTAACGCATAAGTCTATATATTGTGGTTTCCTATTTCACTTTAATTTTCAATAAGATAGTCCCTATCACATCGCCTTTTCAGTGAACAAAAAGGCATTGTGCATATTCATGACCTGAATCCATGGTAAATTATGCGTCTGGCCAGCAGCAAGTATAAAAGGACTTTTACCAGCATTTTTCGCTCCTGGATTAAACGGAACAAAATTTCTGGTATTAGCTTGGACTCTAAAGAAAAGAGCTGTCCACTCCCTGTCTCTAAAACTCTCCACTTGTCTCAATTTTCGCTTGACTATTTTTAAATAATTGTCAACCAAAGATGTCGTTTCTGTTATCCCTTTTCTGTTCTTGTAGGCGGTGTAATGTGAAGCATTGTCCCTCAGTTCGGTTAGCCTGGCTTGTAGTAGTGGATTACCAAATGCTTCATCATCCAAACACCTGATCTTTGCTTCCATGTTTGCTTTTGATGTTGAGGTTTTTAATACCTTTTTAAACTTCAAATATAGCTCTGATATTCCTGGTTCTACCGGATTGTGGTTATGCAACCCTCGCACAGATGCTGCAACGAGAGTGTTCTGGAGCCTGTTGAAAAATGGAATCGCTCAACAGAATTGCGCGATATTTGCAAATATAAGACACCTTTTATTGTAACAGTGCTGCAAAAATGCAATTTTCACCGGCTTGTAGTATGAAAACCACAAAATCCGGTATTAGTATTCATGCAAGCTTCAACAGATTCTCTTGTCTTTGATATCATTGTATCAATAGACTTTAAAATGGCTTCCTGTTCCCTGATTTTATGAGATTTTTTCATCTCTCTTTTGCCCGATTTCGGCTTACATGTGTCCCATAATTGGCAAATCATGCCTGCAAGAGTCTCCATAAAATCACT
>CAIMCT010000519.1 GCA_903839535.1 uncultured Desulfobacteraceae bacterium | reverse complement strand
GTGACATTCGGTCCGTTGAAGTCTATAGTTCGTATTGGCGGTCGGCCAGCTTGTATTACTGTGAAGTGTCTCGTAGGAACGAGACACAGAGTTTTATCTGTTGACTCGGCCGCCACCCTCATTTTTATCTGATAAAAAAACTTGATAATCGAGTATTATCTACTGACATCCTCATCAGACAACTACATCAGCGAATGGTGGGCTTCACCGCTGAGCGTTCGTGATTACGTCGAGGCTCAATCGATAGTAGTTACTGATGAGCAGACTGTCACCGGAAAAAATTTTCAGTTGGATTTAGGTGGAACTCCACTATCCGTGTTGCCTGTCAGCCGGGCTGTGTCTAAAGATGCAGGCACAGTATACCAGTTCTTTCCTACCTCAATCCGTGGTGGGGAGCGCCATCTTATTGGGCATATTTTGATTATGAGTACTATCCAAAGTATCCGGTGTTGATACTTTTTAAATTGACCAATGCCGCCATTATAACCATTCCTACATTTGGTTGTGAAATATCAACACTATCCGACGATTTAAAAATCCATCTTCCAAGTGTTCTGCTTCCAGATGGAATCAATCGTTTATATGTGGATTTAGAATACAGTACGGCTCTTTCCACCGATATAAATGCCTACTTCATTGTTACAAAGTATGGAGCTGCTTCTAATTGATGTATTATCGGGGGTACCACATCTATTTCATGACTCTTTTTGTTTTGAATCGCATGGTACCCCCTAAAGTCATCCCCTTTGCTGCGACCCATAGAAATATGAGTTTACAATACCCCTTTCGGCATGGGCGCAACAGCCTCGCCGCCCAGAACATATCCACCGTCCAGCCTCAGTATGCTTCCAGTCATAAAGGGCGCATCTCGCACCACAAAAAGAACCGCCTTTACAACATCTTCAATCTCACCCAGGCATCCAACAAGCGTATGATCCAGAATCGCCTGCTGCTGCCGAGCCGACAAAAGTCCCCATCCACGGGTTTTATCGCCATGTCGGGTTTCGACCATTCCCAGCATGATTTCATTCACCCGAACCTGCGGCGCTCCGATTCGCGCCCAAGTTTCCGTCAGAAGCGATACGCCTCTGTTGGCTGCCGCATAAGCTTCGTTAAATATATATGCGGCGGGACCGGATCTGCCTACGATCCCGGCAATTGATGACAAATTGATCACAACGCTTTCCTGGCTTGATTTCAAGTACGGCAGGGCGGCGTTAAACACCCACATTTTGGCGCGAAGGGTGGTGGCCATCTCCATATCCCATTGCTCCGGCGTATAAGGGCCGTGAACCACCGGCCAACCGCCCCGCTCGATATTGTTGATCAGAATATCAAGCCGACCGAACTGGTCAATGACTTTCTGGATCAGTCCGTCAATGCTTCCGGTATCCAGCATATTTGTATGTGTGATCAGGACATCCGGGCCAAAGGGAGCAATATCTGTCAGCAGCTCCTCCAGGCTTTCTTCCCAGTCAAAATAGTTAAAAACTACCCTTGCTCCCAGGCGGGCCAGTTCCAGTCCGATACCCTTTCCAATGCCTTTTATGGCGCCCAGCACCAGCGCAACACTACCTTTAATTTCCATTCAAAGACTCCAGCTCCTCCCACCGCAGGCAGGCTATTTCGATCTCTTGCTCAAGTACCTCCAGCCTGACCTTGGCTCCGGCGATTTCATCACCGGTTTGCTGGTAAAACGATGGATCGGACATGACCTGATACAGGTTCTTCTGCTCGGCTTCGAGAGACTCTATTTGGTGTGGCAAAGCTTCCAGTTCCCTCTGCTGCTTGAAGCTGAGCGTCTGGCGACGTTCTCGCGCAGGCTTTGGTCTTTCAGCCTTGACCTTTTCCGCCTTGATCGGCGGTTCAGGAAGCCTGCGTTGACGCAGCCAGTCATCATAGCCCCCAACGTACTCACCGATATGGCCCTGACCTTCAAAAACGAGCGTACTGGTTACGACATTGTTCAGGAAAGCCCGGTCGTGACTGACCAGAAGCAGCGTTCCCGGATAGTCGAAGAGAAGCTCCTCCAGAAGTTCCAGGGTTTCGGTATCCAGATCGTTGGTCGGCTCGTCCATAATCAGAACATTGGACGGCTTGGTAAAGAGTTTAGCCAGAAGCAGACGGTTCCGTTCTCCGCCGGAGAGAATTCGGACAGGAGACCTGCTGCGTTCCGGGGAAAAGAGAAAATCCTGCAGATAACCGATGATATGTCGGGACTTGCCGTTGAACTGGACCGTGTCATTTCCCTCACCAACATTATCGGCAACGGATTTGTTTTCATCAAGCTGGGCCCGAAGTTGGTCAAAATAGACCGTTTCAAGGCGGACACCATGTCGGAGCGATCCTTGATACGGACATTCCCCTAATAGCAGGCGAAGAAGCGTGGTTTTGCCGGAGCCATTCGGTCCAATGATCCCCACCTTGTCGCCACGCTGAATGACCGTAGAGAAATCACGAATCACCGGCGCATCAGGGTCGTAACCGCAACTGACATCTTCAGCCTCAACTACGAGTTTCCCGGAACGCCCAGCATCCTGGGCTTGCAACCGGACTGATCCTACACGATCACGCCGGCTACGTCGATCCTCCCGCATCTTTTCCAGCATGCGCACACGGCCCTCATTGCGGGTGCGTCTGGCCTTGACACCTTGCCTGATCCAGGTCTCCTCCCTTGCCAGCTTCTTGTCAAACTCGGCCCAGTGTCCAGCTTCCGCGTCAAGAGTCGCCTGTTTTCGCTTTTGATATGTTTCATAGTCGCAAGACCAGTCGGTTAGAACCCCACGATCCAGCTCGAAGATGCGGCTGGCCAGCTTTTGAAGAAACATTCGATCATGGGTGACAAAGAGCAGCGTTCCGCCGTAGCGCAGCAGAAATTCCTCCATCCAACTGATCGCATCAATGTCAAGATGATTGGTAGGCTCGTCCAGAAGCATAATATCCGGATCGTTTGCCAAGCCTCTTGCAAGCATCACACGGCGTTTAAGCCCGGCGGAGAGCGTTTCAAACCGGGCATGATGATCCAGGTTCATGCGTGAAAGGGTTTTTTCCACCTGCTGGTGTCTGCTTACATCTTCAGAAACAGGCAATGGCGGGTCCGACCCAAGTCTGCCGGCGACAACATCAATCGTTGCACCAACCAAACCCCGCGGTACCTCCTGGGAGAGCATGGCAATCCGCACACCCTGCTGACGGACGATCTCTCCGTCATCCGGCAGAATATCGCCATGTATCAACTGCAGCAGGGTCGATTTGCCTGCGCCATTTCTACCCAGAAGGCAGATGCGTTCTCCTCGCTCCATCTGAAGATTCACATGGTCCAGCAGCGGGTGTCCCCCAAAACTAATGCTCACATCCTTAAAGCCTATCATCGCCATGCAAAACACCCTTCACGTTCGGGTAACTCTCAAATCTTTCAGTTAAAGGATAAATGTTCTCTCGAACAGTTCCCTAATGGCTTTTTTACCGTTTTCTTCCAGAAAGCGCGTTCCCGTACCAGCAAAATTAACATGAGTGATGATAGGTTCGTCACCTTTTTTTCGCTCAACCCAGTCGGTATGATTCCAACTGAACCATGCATTGCGTTTCTGATCGAACACATACAAGGGTTTGTTGCAGAGTTTGCTGAACTCGGCACCCCATCCCGTGCCGCCCTTTACGGTTTTATCCGCCAGTATCTCTCCGATCACATAAACTTCCTGTCCATTATTGATCTGATACCATATACTTTGCAGGATTTTGCGAAATGTAGGATTATCCGTGAAACGGCGATTCATCAACCGCGACACATATTCCAGACTTACATCTCCATTTTTTAATTCCTCGCGATTCAGGACGCGCAGCCCGCGCTGCCGGATTCTATTGTGTCCTTCAAACGTGAAATTCACTTCTTCAATTCCAAAATGCTCGGCATTCACCCCAAATTCAGATTCAGCCCCATTTGCGCCTCCGCTGAAAAGAATCACATCTTCCGTCTTCATCTTCTTTCCTTTCTTAAAGCCCCAGTTTTTTATGGATATACTGCAAGTGATGTCATACTGCGAACAGGCAGACTTACTTCTTTTCGGCCATTTTTGCGGTCAATTGCCTGCATAGTATAAATGACAATGCCACGGATAACAAGGGGAACAACTTGGAGGCTGTGAGCTGCCTCCACCTGTCATCCCCTGCGGCGTTATAAATTATTGTTGAATCAAAGAGCCGAACATCGCCTGTTTGAGCCAGTCCAGGCTGAATCTCAATAGCGCTTCGTCATCTTCCAGAAGCAGTTTCCAGGATTCGTCGTTCAGACCAAAATCATTTTTCTGAAAATGATCAGTCAGATGCTTACGGAATGCATCCAGGTCATAACATGCCATGGAAAACAGATGTCTGGACTTTATATCCAGAGGACCTGGAATCAGACGATTTTTCAGGCTGATGATATCCATCATTCTGTCGTTCATGTCATCGTATATGGCAATGTTCTGGGAAGCAATCCATTTCCTGACAGTCTGCGTACAATTCTGACTGTGCCCCAGGCAATGGGGCTCGACCAACATGGCGTAGTGAATCGTGTTCTGACCGGTCTCCCGTGATCTGGAAAGCATTCTTGCCAGCGGATAGGTGCGGCAGGAGGACGGCCTGCTTTCATACACCCGGCAGCCCTCCGGAGATAGAAATGGGCAGGTAAAGCCATCAGCAGGATCGGTTTTCAGGCAAACCACGGGAAGCTTGGTTTCAGGGCCAATATGCTGAGTCGTATATTTTTCAAGAAATGCTCCGGAAGACATGCCAAAATGGCGTTTGAGTCTTAAGACATCATAAGGGGTTAAAAACTGGTTCACATCCTTGCAGCATTCATTGAAACAAGGGATGCCTGCATTGCAGGAGAAGTTGAACGTTTCATCTAACGATAGGGGAATCAGGTTATGTTCCATAATTGATTTTATGTGTTAAGTGTTAAGTTATAGGTCAAATGATCCGCCGGACAAACCGAACAAATCCATCTTTCTGTCTTCAAAGTCCTGGCCAGAAGTCAACCGGCTTTCCGGATTAAATCATGGACATCATATTGGCCGTTCAGAAATATCCGGACATGGGTTCCGGTCTGAGTAAAATCAAGGGGAGCGCCGCTTAAGTCGAAAAGCTCACGAACCGTGTCGGCCCGGGCAGCACCCTTACGGGTCAGAATCTCGACTGCATCTCCTTTTTGAATCTTGTTCCTGATATGACAGATCACGCCGCCATCTTCAGACACCTCAATGATTTCCGCCATGAAAACATGATCATGGAACGACTTGTAATTGTCAAAATTGGGAGAGGTCTGATCCGGGTCACCGAAATAGAATCCAGTACAGTATCCCCTGTGGCTGATGCGTAGCAGCTCTTGCAACCATGTTGGATCGACCTGAAAATCTTCCGGATTCGCGTACCATGCATCAATGGCTTCGCGGTAAACTTTTACCACGGTCGCCAGGTAGTTTATGCCTTTCATCCGGCCTTCGATTTTAAGCGAACAAATTCCGGCCCGGATCATGTCCGGAATTTGTTCAATCATGCAGAGGTCTCTGGAATTAAAGATGTAGGTTCCCCGATCATCTTCCAGAACCGGCATGAATATCCCGGGCCGCAATTCTTCGACAACAGCGTACTGCCACCGACAGGGATGACTGCACATCCCACGGTTGCTGTCCCGTTTGGCCATGAAACTGCTGAGCAGACATCTTCCGGAATAGGCGATGCATAAGGCACCGTGAACAAAGGATTCCACCTCGATCCGGGATTGTTGAACTATTTCAGAAATCTCGGAAAGGGTTATCTCTCTTGCCGAATTGACTCTGGCAGCACCCATATCTCTCCAGAATATGGCACCGGCAAGATTGGTTACATTGGCCTGGGTGCTGATATGTATGGGAACTTCGGGAATAATGCGGCGAACCATCACGAATATTCCTGGATCAGCCACAATGACGGCATCCGGCCCCAACCGACCAATTTGATCCAGATAGTCGCTTATGGCATCCAGCTCGTGATTTCTGGGATAGATGTTGCAGGCGACATACACTTTTTTCCCACGATCATGGACAAACCGAATCGCCATATCAATTTCTGGAAGGGACATACCTGCAAAATTTCTTAAACTGAAATCTTTGCCGGCAAGATACACCGCATCGGCCCCGTAATGAATGGCGATTTTCAGCTTTTCAAAACTCCCGGCAGGAGCAAGAAGCTCAATTTTTTGATGTCTTTTCAAGAAGCGGCCAGCATAAGGTAAATCATTTTTTCAAGACTTTCCCGCCAGGGTTTGGGATAAATCCCGAACTCATTCTGAATTTTTTCGCAGTTAAGGACAGAATAGGCAGGCCGCTTTGCCGGTGTTGGATATTGATCGGTGGTGATGGGATCTACCTGGCTGGTTTTTAAAGAAATATAGGGTTTGGCGATATCCAGAATCGCCTGAGCAAATTCATACCATGAGATCACCCCTTTTCCGCAGTAGTGATAGGTTCCCCAGGCGATTTCCCCTTGAGTCCGGACGGCTTCCGCAAGGGCCAGCAATGTTTCCGCCAGATCAACTGCACAGGTCGGGCAGCCCAGTTGGTCTGAAACCACCTTCACTGTATCCCTTTCGGCTCCCAGTCTCAGGATGGTCCGGACAAAATTATGGCCATGAAGGGCATATAGCCAGGCAGTTCTTAAAATAATGTGCCGGTTCAGAATTTTTTCCACCGCGGCATCTCCCGCTGCCTTGCTTTTGCCATAGACGCTAATTGGCGAAACCGAGTCTGTTTCCAGGTAAGGCGTTCGCTGCCTTCCGTCAAACACAAAGTCTGTTGAAATGTGAATCAGGGGAATTTTCGCCTCAGAGCATACATGAGCAAGAATGGCAGGCCCCAGGCTGTTGACTCTGTAAGCTATCATGTCCTGCGACTCGGCCATATCCACCTGGGTATAAGCTGCGCAATTGATCACCAAGGATGCTCCTGCATCATGGATGGCTGCCCTAACTAGATCGGAGCTGGTAATATCCACCTCTGGCAGATCCACGGGAAATGCTGAAAAACATCTGTCCGGACTTTGGCGCAACAATTCTGTCCCAAGCTGTCCCTTAGCGCCGGTGATTAAAATATTCATCGGATTACCTCCCGGGCAGTTGGTGTGGGAGCAGTGACGAAAGACAGGGAAACAGTTTGTCCTTGTCTGAAATGATGGGATCTTTTATGGGCCAATTGATGCCGATGGCAGGATCGGACCACAAAACACCGCCTTCATCCGCTTGCACATACAAATCTGAACACTTATACAGGAACAAGGCGGTTTCGCTGAGTACGCAGAAACCGTGGGCGAAACCTTCGGGAACAAACAACTGCCGCCTCGTTTCGCTGGACAGATGCACACCTGCCCACTGTCCGAATGTTGGGGAACCTTTTCGGATATCCACCGCCACATCAAAGATTTCACCAGAAATGACCTGGACCAGTTTGGCCTGGGGCTGGTTAATCTGAAAGTGAAGCCCTCTTAGCGTACCTTTCACTGAAAAGGAAAGGTTGTCCTGAATAAACGATTGCGAAATACCGGCCTTCCGGTACCGATCCTGGTGATAAGTTTCCATGAAAAAGCCGCGTTTATCCGCATACACTGCGGGTTCAACAATAAGCACTTCTTTTAAGGATGTTGGGATAACATTCATAAACATTCCTTTTGCGATTGGTCGATTGTACTCCTTATACATTCCTGGTTCTACTGGATTTTGTGGTCAGCATCCTGGATCCCAAAACCGTATGGTGATTGGCTGAAGGCAGTGTCCAGCGCCAAGCTAAAGACACGATACCGGCAATGACAAAGTCCCCCAATATCTGGATTTACTACAGTCTGCAACCTGACATCCATGTACAGTCGAAATGATTGATATTTAAAGAACATATTCTTCAGTTATACTGGCTACCATCTGGGAAGCCTGCAATCGTCCCTGGCCGTGAGATTGATCAGTCCCATCCAAAAATGTTCGGGAACTGGGACTGAGTAGCCGAATCCACTTATGTTTCATATCAGTTACTGAATGGGGAAGCAAGATATATCCGTTTTCTTACATTCAGCATTCAGTCTCTTCTCATTTCCACGCGGCTCTGACTTGTCATTGCCTAATATTGGCTCAAAGGAAGCGGGCGACATTTTTGTTTTCGCATTTGTGTGGGTTGCGATGGCTGGATCAGGTCATATTCGACTCAATTTCATAAAATAAATCATCAGGTCGATAAAAAACGAGCGAAGGGTGAGTATTCTGTTTCTCCCCTTTGGCGGTCAGTTTCCGTTCTTTGTGCCGCTTGTGGTACGAAAGGCCCGCAGGTGAAAAGAGAGAATAGTCCATTATGAAAATTCGTAGTTGCCATAAAATTGAAATGTGATAAAGAGAGTAAATCACTTGTTTGTATCCGCGTATCTCAACATAACGATTTCAGTTTTCGAGACAGGACACCCTAACCAATGAACACAGAGACATTTAAACACAAGTTTGAACCATGCTGCCTGGCAACCACAATTGGCAGCCTGCCCCATACCGATGCAGTCCGCGCTACCCAGTTGATGCTCAAAAGCACACCTGAAATTCCTTCCTGGGTTCAGTTTCCCAAGCGCGATTTCCATGAGAACATGATGATGCAGTTTACCGAAGGGCTACCGGCACTTGTTCAAGATGGTGATCGTATCTCCTTTTCCACACTGTTAGAGAACTTTCCAGAGCTTATGACCGATTTTTACGAGCGCTACATAGCTGTGACCGAAGAAGGCCAAAATACAAAAAATCGGCCCGAAGCCATCGACAGCTTTGGTCTTTCCTCGCAGTACGCAATCGGTTTTTTCGAATTCATGGCTCACCTTGCTAAACCGTTGGTGTCGGGCACGGCCGTGATGCTGAAAGGCCAGGTCACGGGACCCTTTACCCTGGGGACGAACCTGATGGATCAAAACGGATGCTGCGCTTATTACGATGAACAGCTTCGCGATGTCATCGTCAAGACCGTATCAATGAAAGCCTTATGGCAGATGGAGCGTTTGAGTGCGTTTGGCCTGCCCATCATGATATTTATCGATGAGCCATCTTTGCTCGGGTTTGGAAAAATGATGTTTCTTTCAGTCAGTCGCGAAGATGTCATCCGGGATATCAATGAGGTGGCTGCGGTCATTCACGCAAAAGGCGGGCTGGCTGGTGTCCACTGTGAAGAGAATACCGACTGGTCGCTGTTAATGGAGACAGATCTGGACGTTCTCGACTTTGATGCCTACGACCATTTACAAGGCATTACCCTCTATCCTGCGGAGTTGGCCAGATTTTTCGAGCGCGGCGGATGCCTGGGCTGGGGCATCGTTCCCACGCTGGATAAAGATGCCGCTGCAACAGAAACGGTCGTATCCCTTCTGGCGCGTTTTGAAGAAGGGATGGACCAATTTGTTGCCAGAGGATTTGACAGGGAACTGCTGAGGCGACGGGCGCTGATTACTCCAAGCTGCGGCGCGGGCGGCGTGCTTACCGAGACACTGGCTGAACGTGTACTTGATCTGCTGCACGATCTTTCCACGGCGCTCCGTATCCGGTATGGATTTTCTAAGGAATAACGGAAAAGAAGAAAATCTGGAAAATGCTTCTTTTTAAGGGCTACCCACATAAGCCGGAACACTTTTACTCTCAAGTACTTGGTGGGTTAAATAATGTGTCATATATCCCATATTCCGGAAAGCACTTTTATAACAGCTTTAAATTACATGATAATTGAATTATTAGGACAATTGTAGTTGCAGAAAACTTCTATTGGCATCTAATATATTCAGTAAGTTATGTATCTTCCGAGGCATGTTTTCGGAATAGGGGTTATATGGGACAACAGGACACACCGCACTACCTTCTTCCTTGAGCAATTCCGCCAAACTGAAACGCTCCTTGCCTTTCAGTGTGCAAGATAAATTTGATTTAGCTCGACCGGATAAGGTTTCAAATTCAGCAATAGACTTCGGCTGTTGCTCGAAACGTTGATGTATCCCCGCATACTCATGCCGAACTTTTTTTAACTGCGAAACAAACCGCACAGATAACCAACAGCTCAAATACAACCCCGACAGATATCACAGGGTTGTATTTCAACTTGGTATCCGGGCGAAGGTATGTGTTTAAATTAAATGTATTATGGTAGATTATATGTTTAGAGTTGCCTATGTGCTGAAACCCTCAATGGTATCTGGATAGATGAGAGTCTCGCCGCGGTCTCGATGGCCGTCTTGACCACCGAGGTTGCATATTCCCAGTCGATCTTTCGGGACGTGTCGGTCGTGTGGTGGTAACCAACGCGGTTTAGGTTTTCCAGCCGATTCATGTGTTCGTTGAAAAGGATCACGGGATAGCCCGCGTCGGAAAACAGTATCCCGTCGGTATTGTAAAGATAGCTTCTGGGATCGAAACGGGACCTCAGCCTGGGCCTGAACTTTAATTTCAGAGCCCGGACGGAGTCGCATGCCTCGGCCGCGATCAGTAACGACGGCTGAGAATCACCGGGATTGACCTGGAAAATATCGTCCTTTCCGGCCCGCCAGCCGATTAGGTCCATGAGTAATAGGCCAGTGATGTCCTGTTTGGTCTTCATCAACCGGGACAGGAAGTCCCGCGCTCCCAGATCGTCGGGCGGAAATTCCTCACCCGTCAAATGAACCAGCCATAAGTCGTGGAGCGGTTTTGAATCCTTAAGGATGACGGCGGCTCTGAGGAGCGCTGCCGTCGCCGAAACATTGTCGTCAGCGCCCGGGGCCGAGATGCGCCGGCCCGTCCGGTTGTATTCGTCCTCGCAAAAGGCAGTGTCGATGTGATCGCCCATCAGCACCGGCCGGTTTAGACCGGCCGGCAGGGCACCCGGGATCACGGCGATCAGATTGGCCTGGGGCAGTCCCCGCCATAAGAAGTCGTGGCGGCGGGTTTCGATCCCCAGAACCCGGTACCTCTCCTCCAGATACTCGATAAGCAAACCCAACTGATTGCCGGGATCGGCCCCGCTCTTGGCCTTAAACCGGACTCGGCGGCCGCTCAGGGGGAAAACCGCCTCCGATTCGCCGTCCAGAGCCAGCATGTCTTGTTGATACGCCACAGTGAAATCGGCCGGCCATGTTTTTATGAACGCACCGCGCTTTGGAAGAGGCGGAAGCGCATCATGTACCTTTTTCCACTGAATCTCCCCCGGCCAAGCCAGCCCCTTTGCGGAAAGAGAGAGAAAAAAAGCCGTCGGCCTGCCGTTCAAACGAGCCGGGGCCGGTGTCTGGCGGCAGATATCGCCAGGTATGTCACGTTTTTCACGGATATGGGCCATGACATCCGTGGGGAGCCAGGCCGGTGTCCCCGTGGGAAGCGGGGCATTGTCCGCTTTTGGAGTCCAGACGCAGTCGCCGAAGGCCGGCTTGTCATACAGACCCGGAAGATCGAAAAAATCGGAAAAAATCAGGGCGAATCCCTTTGGATCGGCCGGGTCGAGCTTGGTGGGAAGCAGAGGGGGAGTCGTCCATTCACGCCCCTTGGTCTGGAGCTGGGAGGTGTCAAGCCATCGCCATGGAGAGCTGGGGTTCGCTGACATCCTGAAGCGGACGAAGGCCCAGGTGAGCCTTCCCGTGTCGTCGCGAACCGGCCAGGCCTCGAACTCAATTCCGCCATCGTGAGGCACCAGCCTTTTTTTGACGAGAGCGGCGCGAATAGCTTTCGCCTGGCCTTCGCCGAGCGGTTTGAGGAATTGAGGCAGAAGCGGATGCCCACGATCTACGGGGGGCAGGCCAAGCTCCATCTCCATAGGCGTAGCCCCCAGATAAACGGGCTGGCGCTGTTCGGAATTGGCCTCCATATGCATCCATGGTGCCGGGTCAACGGCCAGCTCCGCCAAGCTTTGGACATGGGCGATGGGCCTATCAGACGCTTGGCTTCCCGGGCCAGGCAGGACCAAGGCGATGGCAAGTAAAACAGAGGCGGCAAGTCGGGATATCCTGCCGGGCCTGGTTCCGTTCATGTCGGTGGTTCCTTTCACCTGAAAATATCCATAGAAGTATTTGATTTAAGAGAATTCATCTACGAGGCTATTTCCATTCCCCTTCATATCGGCTTGCCATTACGAATGTTTCATTCCTGGTATGGGGAATCGTTGCCGATCCTGCGGCAGAGCGAGCCTATGATCCTATTGGCTAACGCCGGGCTCTCGGCGATGAACTCGAAAAGGACCTCGTGTTCTATTTTCAGCAGCAGGCAGTCCTCCATGGCAGTAACCGAACTGGAGCGATCCTGTGGATCCAGGGCGCAACGGGTTCCGAAGGAACGGCGTTCCGTAAGCTCCCGGATCACCTTTTGCCCCTCGTGAATTCGGACCCGTCCGGAGGCCACAACATACATGGCCGAACTGTACTCGCCCTCGGCCGTCACTTTCCGTCCCGCTGGAACATCCATCTCCGTAGCCGCTACCGCCATTTCGGACAACAGCTCCCCGGGCAGGCCGGAAAAAAAATCAACCTCATTCAATATCATGGCTTTCTCTATGGTCAGCATGGTTTCTCCTTGCCGGGTTCCGAGTGGTCCCACCCGTGATCGCAGCGTGATTTGATTTTGGAGAGAGCCCAAAGGGCGGTCTCGGCCAGCAGGGGGGTGCGGTGTCCCTTGAGCCTGGATAAAAGCGCCTTATTTGGCGGATTTCCACTTTTGCCCATCAGATAAACAGCTACGGCCCTTGGCCATGGGGATATCCAGACATCCTCCTTGCCCGCAACAGCCTCCAGAACCAGGGACGGCTCCACCTCCAAGCCGGGATGCACACGACTCAGTCTTTCCAAACGCTCATTTTGGGGCAGATCTTCAAGTAGCGGGAAAATCAACTCCTTTAAATCACCGGACAGGAAAGAATCAAGCATTTCCAGGGTATATGCGTGATGGACCCTGTCATCGCCGGTAATACCCCTGTGCAAGTTTCCCCTGATCCGGATCGGCCCGAACAGCGATGCCAGGGACAATATACGGTTCCGGCAGCGGTGACTTTCCTCTTCCAGCGCCCTGCTGAGCAGACCGAAATCCTGACACGGAGACAGCGCTCTGAGACAGCTTAGAAGCCAAGCCGCCAGGGACGATTCCTGCCGCACCAGGCCGCTTAACAGTTGCTTGTCTTCGATACTCTCAGGACGGTAGCCCAGGTGTTCGAGCCGGTTCAGAATGAGGCTGCGTGCGTTCGCGTCCGGATGAAAAAGACACTCCAGCAAAAAGGGCACGGCGACCGGCGGGGGCATCAGGGAGACGGCCTTCAGGATGCCCAGAACCACTTCTCTGGGCTGATCGCAGTCGGATACGACCCAGGATAGGTATTCCAGGGCAGGCTGCCCCATGGCGGCCACGGCGCGAATCGCACGGCGGCGGGTATCCGGCCTACCAAGGAAAGGCAAAAGCAGCAGGGCCAGCCTAGGATTGCCAAGCTCCACCGCTGAACCCAGGGCAGCCCACCGGACCGATGCGCAGGGATCCTGGAGCAGACGGCGCAGGGGCCGGTACATGGACGAAACCCCGACCGCTCCCAGGATGTAGGCCGCAGCCTCCCGGTCCTCGGGATATTGGGAGTTGAGCATCTCCATGAACCGCTCGCCAGAGGCGATGATTCCCTCTATCCCGAAGTGCTTTTGCAGGCCAATGATGGCCGCCCGAACCATATCCTTGTTCGGCTGAGACAGAAGGTCAACCAGGGTGTCTTCGGCCCCGGCCTCGTCCATGGCGCTATATGCCAGCACCGCGGCCGTGCGCACCGATGGGTCCATAGCCTCGTTTAGCATAATGGTCCGCACCAGGGGCAGGGCCAAGGGAGGTCTGAGCTGCTCAATCCTGGCCAGAACCTCCTTGAGTACTTCGGGCGATGAATGCAAGAGCAGGTCCGGCAGGTGCTCCGAAAGGGTATGGGGCGCGTTTTTCTCCATCAGGCTCAATGCGTAGATGACCTCATGCGGGTGATTGCTCTTCAAAAAACCAAGAAGCAGGTGCTGACCGCCCTCATCCCACACCAGCCTTTCGGAAAACTCCAGGCGGCGTTTCTTTAGCGCTTCCATGAGCTGACCCAAGTATCTCTCCCTGAGGGAAAATGTGAACACTATCTGAACACTCAGAATGACGATCATGATCAGGGCCACATTAGCCGCATCAACTTCGAAATAAAGTCGCCCCAGTAACAACAGCCCCCCGCCGATCAGTGCCGCGCCCGGTTCGGCCCGGGTCAGGACAGATGTCTGGACCGCGAAGCGCTTGACCAGGGGCAGAGGTTGGTAGAGGACCTGAAAGGCCGGATCATGGATGGCGTTGCGCAGAACATAATCGTACATCTTGCAACCGACCGTCATCGCGAACATGGCCAGGCCAACCCTGGGAACGAAGGCCACCCCGGAGGACATGGCGATGCATCCCAGCAGTACTCCGCCTGGCAGCAGGAAGAGCGCCTTCAGAATGCCGATTCTGTCCAGAACCCGGCCGGTGGAGAAGGTCTGGACGACCATGTTTACAGCACTGCCCACGGCAAAGAAAACACCCAGGAAACTGGTCATGGGATCCATGTCGTCGCCGTAATGCTTTTCTACTTGGTTGCTGAAGGCCATGTCCATCAGATAGAACACCATAAGGGAAAGACCCCAGATCAGGTGCAGAGGAAGAGCGTAACGGTCCCTGAGCATCTCTCCGAGCCTGGGGGCAGGAGTGTCGTCCGATTTCACAGATTCGGCCTGGGGCGAGGCATCGTTGAGAGCCTGGGTGATCAGGATGGTGAAGACCACCGAACCGAAAAGCCCCATGGCGGCGATCAGGATCAAGTTGATCGAGCCGATGGCTGATACCAGAACAGGGGTGATGACACCCGCCACGATGTCGGCTGCGAATTCGCCCGCTCCGATCAGGCCGAAGAGACGCTTGGCCTGGCGGGTGTCGAAAACCTGGCCGAACAGTCCCCAGATGCTCATATAAGTCAGGGTGGAATAGGCGACCGACCACACGGCCAGAAAGGCGGCTGGCCCCCTGATCTGGCCTAAAAACAGCCACACCCTGGCCCCGAGCAGGGTTAGCAACAGGAACAGCAGAGTCCATACGACCAATTTGGTTGGAGATACCTTGTGTTGCAGCCCGGTGTAAACGCCGCCGACCAACAGGACCGCCAATGCTCCGCCGATATAGGTATATGCCAGGTCCTTGGCCTCGAAAACGCTCAGGAAAAGGGAATGGGAGGTGGTGAATAGGTAAACGTTGGACACACCGTGGCAAAAGGTCACGGCGAGAGCCAGTGCCGTAACCTTGACTTCGCCGGTTTTGATGTCCAGCAGGGTCTGGACTTTTTTCATCATGGATATGCTGGCAGCAGCTTGATTCTTCATGCGTGGGTCTCAAAGATTCTGTTCAAGGGATCAGCTTCCTTCCAGTTCGTTTTGGCTCTTACCCCCAGGGCCGCGTGCAATGCGCTCACTGACGTATTCAGCATCTTGGTCTGCGGAAAAACGCCTTGGATGCTGTCGGTTCTCTTTGGTTGCGCGAACATAACAAGAAAGGGGTTGTGAATCAATGAAATACTTGAGTTTTCGAAAAATAGTGCGGAACATTTCCAGAGAATTATAAAATAATAGTTCGGTGTACCATTTATCAACCACCAAATATCTGCTCACCAATGAACTCACCTGGGAAGCCAGCAAGATTCATAGGCGGTATCCGGCTTAGCTCCGCACATCCGTTGTAACCATCAGAAAAATAAAACAAAAGGCGCTTACCCATGTTTTGCTCATGTTGTTTCCCCTTTTTTGATGTCTATAATGTCTGGATATTTTGATAACTATTTAGCTTTGTAACACTTATTATCAAATAAGTATAAAAAAGAGTATCAAGTGTCAATATCTTTTATTGCCAGCTAATAGTGGAAATCCACCAAATATAGCGCTGGCCTCCGGGCGGGTCCGGATTCATGAGGGGGAAAAGGTGATCCGCTATCTTGCGGAATGCCGTTCATTAGGAACTCGTTGCGCCCTGGATCCACGGAATCACTCCAGTTCGGTTACGGCTGTGGAGGACTGCCTGCTGCTGAAAATAGAACACAAGGTCCTTTTCGAGTTCATCGCCAAGAGGATCATCGGCTCGCTCTGTCTCAGGATCGGCAACGATTCCCTGTACCAGGAAAGAAACATTCGTAACTCAAGCCGATAATTTCGATACGAGCAATGGATTCATGTTCCTTTTCCATGAGAGAACGAATTTTTTGATTAATGTCGAAGTCACTGGCATACTGGGTTGGCGCATCGCGTGTACCATTTTTCCGGAAAACCACACACTCCTTTTATTTTCCTGCTATCAGGCAATTAACCGTTGCAGTAGCTCGGATTGCTTTAACCGGCATGATATCGCGATGATGAAAAATCAAAAAAATGGTTTTAAAGTGATCCCATTTTTATTCCTTGTTTTTTAACTGCCTTAAATTCAACATAATTATACAATCAGAACAAAAATAGGATCAGTTTTCACTATCCCAGGGTTGGGGTGGGGGTTCAAAAGTTCAGATTATGACCGTTGACAGTATATGTCCGGGTTGGCCGGATCAAAGCCGTTTTCCACAAGGATTTCCAGGACACGGTCCCAGGTGTCCACCAGAAGGCGGCCGCACCGGTTCGGATCCGGCCGGTGGGAATCTTCACCGATGATATCCGTGCAGGAAATCCCGCTATATGATCCGCAGGCGCTTTGCTCGAACCATTCGCTAAGTTCGGCGAACATCAAAGGGAGCTTGACCGCTTCTTTTTCCGCATCAGCACCTTTTGCTCCGTACAGGGCCAGCACACAGGCCGCTCCAGTAAAAACTCCGCAGATGCCGCCGCTGTTTCCAGCCCCCATACAAAGACCGGACATGGCGCGCACCATATCCGGATTTTCCCTGCCCTGAATTTCAAGGGCCAGAAGCATCAGTATCTGGCTGCAGCAATAACCCTTGCCGGCCAGTTGAATGAGCCTGAAACTAATATCGTTCATGGGTTCACCATTAGTCATTTGTCTTCGAGAACCTGTTCCACTTCCGCCATTTTTCCCAGAGCCAGTTCCTCGGAAATCAGAACATAACCGCAGATCGGGCACTGGGACAAATTTGCCGTCATCCTGTTGCCCATATACGTTAGCGTTGCAGGCCCAACGATTAGATTGATATTACACTTGCGGCATTTCCATGCCAAATCCTGCGGACTGCTGTAGTCTCCGTTCATGGCTGCCCCTTTCCGGCGACTTCCATCCGGTGGCTGTAGGCATTGTGAAGGGTAAAGCCGCAAGCCGATACCGAATACTCCACCCAGAACGTGGCTTTGTAAGGCTTGAAAGCTGTCATATAATGTCCGGTTGCGGGATGAAAAAGGGCTTCGCCGGTGCTTTCTGCATGATGGATGACTTTCTGGATATCCGGTATCAGTATTCGGCGATCTTCCAGAGTCTGCTGGACTTCAGGTGAGATGTTCAATATGATTTTTTCATGATCATCCGCTCTTGTGTCTGCCATTTTTCTTGAGCCTTCCCGCCAAAGTTCATTCAGCAGTTCGTCTTTCAACCGGATACGGTTTTCCTGTCTCAGGGACCAGCCCGGACGCTTCCGGGATCCGGGATCAGGCATTGCGGTATCCGGAAAAATCAGATCCAGAATGTAAACCGCGCGTTTCCCCGATGCAGCCAGATTGTCACGGCAACCGGCGCAGTACGTCAGATAATCCGCAGAACTTTGACCGGACAGACGCTGAACTACGGTTTTCGCCAGATCGGGATTGGCGTTTTGCATCAAACCGCCAAAGCCGCAGCATTCGGTGTGATTGCGGCCAAGTTCCAGTTCCTCGTAAGGCTGCCCCAATCTCCGCAACAGGTTGCGCACGTTTTGTTGAGTCTCTGGTTCATGGCGGGTGGTGCACGGGTCGTGGACAGTTAGTGGCACCGCGCCGTGCTTGACGGAAAGATCGCCCGGCAACCCCTTTTCATCCAGAACTTGCCACAGCGACTTGATTTTCGCTTCCGGCAGATATGTCTGGAATATCTGATAACAGGTGGAACAAGCCAGAATGATATCCGGCCTCCCCAGACTGATCCACTGGTCGCGCAGCCCTGAAAATTCTGTTTGAAACCGATCTTCCTGTCCAGCCCAGGATGCCGGGGCGTTGCAACATCCCAGCATGAGACCGACACCTCCGGGAATAATCTGGCGAAGATGGGCGTAAGCTCTTTTCACCATTGCCGGAGCTGACGCGCTGAGCTGACATCCTGGAAAAAAGACGGATGTACTGGCTTTATGTCCGGGTTCATGGCGGACCATGGCGAATTGCTCGCTGTTGCTGAACGCCATGTCCAGAAGCGCGAATTCATGGGCGGACGGCGGCATTTTGCCCTTTTGAACCATGTCCCTTCTGGCTTCTATACAAAGTGTCTGCATGGCGAAATCTTCCGGACAAACCGCCTCGCATAGTCCGCAGAGACTGCACGAATTGATAAGCTTGTTGGCCTGCCGTGACCCCATGACAATGGAGTCGTTATTGTAGATTTCGCGCGCGTATTTCTTCGGGTAACCGCCGAAGTGTTTCAAATAGGCACAGACCTTGACGCATTCCAGGCACTGGCATTGCAAACATCGTCCGGCTTCCCGTATGGCTTCATCCTGCGTATATCCCTGGACCTGATCCAGTGGCTGAACAGTAGGCAGAGGAATCACCCCATCGGTTCGGGTGTAAAGCTTTGTGGGATATGGGCCATCCTTTTCCCTGCCCGCGGTCAAAGACACTTTCTGTAAATACCGGTCCATGGAGGTTGCAGCCCAGCGACCTTCCGCAGCCTGCCAGACCGGGGAACCGGCACCGCCATGCTGAGAGGACCCGCAAGCAAATATGCCATTATCTTCATCCCGCAACTCTGCAATGTCGCCTTGTCCCAGATATAGGGCATCAAAGCCGCGGTGCAGATAGGCCAGGAAGAATTTATCATGAATGGGGGAGTTCAAGCGGATTTCCACGCCCAGCTCGTCAAGATCAAGTATCTCTTTCGCCACCACATCACGCGGCAGAATGGCTTCGGGCATCGCCAGCAGACTGCGGCCGAGCTGCTCGCCGGACTCAAACAGGGTAATTCCATACCCTTTTCGTGACAGGTCCCAAGCCGCAGTCAGGCTGTCAAGATCGCTTCCGACAATCGCGATTCGCTTTTCCTTTTTGGGAAGAGCCAGAATCCGCTGTTTTGGCACCGATGTCGTAACGCAGGCGCGCTCCAACAGACCGATTTCAATGGCCTGCCCGGCCTTTGTGCGTTTGCAGTGGTCCCGGCACGGCGCATCGCAGATCCGCCCCAGGATGCCGGGAAAAGGCATGGTTTTTCTTAGCACCTTCCAAGCTTCATGGAAGGCCCCACGCGCCATTTGCCCAACAAAAACCCGGACATCCAGATGAATCGGGCAGGCCGCCATGCACTCCGGCGGTTCTTCCTGAATACATTGGTTTTCCAGAAGTCTTAATTCTTTTTGATCCATTATGAGTACAACATGATCGAGATGATGGGTTGACAGACTAAAAGTCAGGAAGAGACAAAAGCTGCGGCTTCTTAACTTCCGCTCTTCCCAACTTCTTCACTTGTTTACTTCAGCCTGGACTGATGAAAATCGTCACATATTTTAGTTAAAAGCTGATCCCATCTTTGTTTCGCTTATCCTCCTGGGATCGCCGCACCCCAGTGCGGCCCACTTCGCTTTTAGCCGCCACAAGAGCGTCGTCATAATTGCCGCACTGGGGTGCGGCGATC
>CAIMCT010000518.1 GCA_903839535.1 uncultured Desulfobacteraceae bacterium | reverse complement strand
GTTGGACATGAGGAGAATTGGTGGGAGATTGTCGGACTTGCATATGCTCAACTCTACATCAGCGCTCCACTGGCGCAAAATCATCCACGACCCTGGGAACGTTATCTGCCTGAGGTCAAGGAACGAAAAACAGGGGTACTTCCATCCCCCTCAATGGTACAGCGAGACATGCCAACAATAATTCTGGAGATTGGGATGCCTGCCAGATTGCCCAAACCTCGTGGTATATCCCGTGGGAGACTGAAAGGGCAGTCTCCCGGCAAAAGGAATCGCTTTCCACTGACCATAAAGAGTGCCCAAAAAGGTCAAAAATACAATCGCTCCCCTTAGAAGGTAGTTTTTGTTTAGAAAATCACGCGAAAAGTAGCCATTTTGAAGAGCCTATCCGGAGCTTATAGGATGGCTTTGTCCAAAGTCCAATGTCCAAAAGACTTCTCATGGGCGGAGTCTTTGTGATTCAGCACATACCCACTAACAGTCGCACGCAAGACGGCTACCCATCAGGTTTTTTATGTTCCCTTCAAGCCAGGGATGTAACCGTCGGGTTACGGGGGGGTGTTTCACGATAAGCGGCCTGGACGCGCCGCTGATTTCTGTGGGCGGAGATCAGATCATCGCGTCTTGTGGAATCCATTTTTAATGTCATAAAGGTGTGGATATCCTGTCCTCCGCCTGGGCAGGCCAGCGCCGCACCGGCAGCCTCCACGAAAAAAGGCTGCAATGTCGGAAGAATCTCCGCTTCAGCGGTATCAGGGCTGTGCTTTGGGGGGGTGATGCCCTCGTCGCTTCGGTCTATCATCCAGAAATAGCCATCAGTGTCGGTTATTGCACGATCTCCGGTGGCGTAGGTTCCGGGGTACTTCGAAAAATGGATGCTTTTAAACCGGTCAGGGGTGCCGTAAAACCTTCTCATCAATCCGGGCCACGGTCTGTTGATGACCAGCCATCCGTCTTCATCAAGAGCCGTTTGATCGGGATTGTCCAGGATGATTTCCGGCTTGATCCCAAAAAATGGCAAGGCTGCTGATCCGGGCTTGCAGGGTGTAGCCCCGGGAAACGGGCTGATCACAATGCCTCCTGTTTCGGCCTGCCACCATGTCTCCACGATCGGGCATTTCCCCTGGCCGATTTTGTCACGGTACCACATCCAGAGTTTGGGATCCATGGGGGAGCCGGCCGATCCCAGCAGTCTGAGTGTACTCAAATCGTGTCGATCGGGCCGGTGACTTCCGTATTTCATCAGGGTGCGCAGGGTTTTGGCTGCGGTATAGAAAATGGTCACCCCATATTTCTCGACTATCTCCCAGAAACGATCGGGATAAGGATGGTTCGGTTCGCCTTCAAACAAGAGACTTGTGGCACCGTTAACCAGCGGACCATAAACAGTATAGCCGTGCCCTGCGTCCCAGCCGATATCCGCCGTACACCAGAATATATCCTGCTCCCGGATATCAAAAATCCATTTGAACGTCTGCATGACATAAACCAGATAACCGGCCGTGGTGTGCAGTACCCCCATGGGCTTACCGGTAGTAGCGCCGTTATAGTGGATAAAAAGAGGGGCCTCCGCGTCCATCATCACTGGGGAGCATTCATTGGAAATGTCAGGGGCGCAGATCTCCTTGTCCCAGCAGAAATCCCGCCCCTCATACAGGGTTGATTCCATACCTGGTCTGCGAACGACGATCACATCGGTGACACCGGGACATGATAGCAGCGCGATATCGGCCCGTTCCTTGCTTCTGACGAGTTTGCCTCCAGAAGAACTGCCGCTTGCGCATATTAATAGGCGGGAATTGGAATCAAGTATCCTGTTTTTGAGTTCATCGGGACCGACACCTCCGAAAACAACGGAATTAACGGCACCGATCCGGGCGCATGCCAACATAGCAATCGGCAGTTCTGCGATCATGGGCAAATGGATGATCACTCGGTCACCCTTTTGAACGCCGTGCTTTTTCAGCACGTTGGCAAAACGGCAGACCTGTCGGTGAAGCTGCTGAAAGGTGAGTGTTTTATCTTGGCCGGGTTTATCGCCTTCCCAGATGAGTGCGGCTTTGTTCCGTCGTCCGGTTACCAAATGACGATCCAGGCAATTCACCGTAAGATTCAGCTTTCCCCCCACAAACCATTTATGAACGCCCTCACGGAAATTTTCTTCCAGCACCGTGTCCCATTTTCTGAACCAGTCCAGTTCGTTAGCCAGTTGGGACCAGAACGCCTCAGGATCATCGATCGATATTTGATATATCTTATGATATGCGTCAATGCTCTTGAGCCTGGCTTTTTCCCTGAACGCTTCCGGAGGAGGGAAAACCCGGTTTTCGTGTATGACCGAAGTGATGGATTTTTTGTTGGGAGTGTCATCCATCACCATGGTAACCCGGTTTTGGCCGTCCCTTCGTTCATAGGTGATGACATCCGCTAGTTTCCGGACCATCCGAAGTCCCAGTTCCATTTCTTCAATGTCATCCAGGGAAATTCTTTCGGTCGGCCTGCTGGGGATGGACGTGGGATCGAATTCCATTCCATCATCCTCTATGGTGATGGTCAGCTTCTTGCCTGTCAGGGAGAATCCGACCCCGATGATGTGTACCAGGCCGTCCTTGTAGGCATGGGAAACGATATTAACGAAGAGTTCTTCAATGGCGAGATTTGCTCCATAAATTAAGCTGTTGCTCAATCCATGAAGTTTGCAGAAGGCATCAATCTTTTCACATAGCTGTTTGATTCCTGAGACTTGATTCCGCAATTGCAGGTTATAGTCGTTTGACACGGCCCACCTCCCGGGATATTTCTTTATGTTGTGACCTTGACTTGTATTGCTGAATATTCCAATGACCTTTATTTTCATGGGATATCATAAAAAAGTGTCAACTGCTTGAGTATGTTATTTGCTGGAAATCACATAGCCTGTTTCATCCCGACAATTCCCCTCCTGCCCAGCTCCCGCAAAAACTGGATAACGCTGACCTCGGCTTCTTTGTGATAGAGTTGATGAATCCCCGCAAATGAATCAATGATTTCCATTACCGTTGATTTGCCGTCCACCAGGTCCCATACCCCAGCGCCCAGAATATCCAGTTGAAGTTTTCGAGTGCGGCGGATTTCAGATTCTTTCTTCATCAGGCGCAGAATGCCTGCAAACCATGGTTTGAGGGTTTCAGTATAGGACAGGAGCATTTCTCCGGAATCCATGCGGCTTTCTACAACCATGGAATTGCGGATGGGGATGCAGCCAAGGGCATCGGTTCTGCTAAGCTGCGCTGGTTTCATAGTCGGCAACGACCTGATCGAACAGATTGGAATCAACCGACTGTCTGCTTTCCGACCTTACTGCCAAAATGCGGTTGGTTTCAGCGATATGGCGGATTAGAAACCGCTGATGAGAGAATCCAACTGAAAGAAATGCTGCAAGCCTGTTCAGCAGGCTAAAGGAAGGTACTCTTACCCATTCCATCCTGTTTACATCTCCTATAGTTTCAGAAGTAGAGCCTGCTTCCATCAGGCTTGGTTCGGGATAAAACGGCAACAATCCGGCAAATTCAGACAACTTTCTTCCGGCAAGCAGCACGGAAGCCGGACTCCAGCGGTAGAGGCTGATTTTAAGTCCATTTGTGAAAAAAACCATCTCCATGAAACCCGGAGAGAATTGATACGACTTGATCTGAAACGCTGCTGGAAGGGTTGCACGAATATCAAAAACCGCCCACCTCTGGAGGTTGTTCCCTGAATGGTCTCTGAAGGTTGACAAGAGCTTGGAAACAATTGTGTGAAAGTGGGCGTGATCTTCGCTACTACTCTGATAAAATTGGAACAGGGACGTTCTGTTGCAGGAAGAGCAGGAAACAATGAGAGCGTTTCCTGGCGGATTTTTCCAGGAAAAACCACCAACTTCGTGGGTTGGCAGCGCATCTAACCAGCTTTGTGGGGGATTCCAGGCATCAGCGGACAGACATTGTTTCCTGTGGCCCAAATATCTCTTGGCGGCTTTGAGCTGTTTCAGCCTGTGATGATGTGATGCTGCTTTGGAAGGCTTCCCCCAGTTGATCTCCATTCTTGGGTCTGTCTGTGTCCCCAGCATCAGATAATTTAGGCCGATGGTGGCGATCTCCCAGCAGGAAGGTTTCTGAAATGCAATGCCATTCCAGGCTATTTCATCCCACTGGGTTATATCTGATGTTTCGTCCATCATATTTTATTTCTGGGCGTGGTCAGCGGGGAACCAGCAAGTTCCAGTCTAATTGGACAGGTGCTTTTTCTGACCGGGATTCGCTGACCTCCGGATGGGATTTGTCATAGCATTGGCGCTCCCTGTCCACGGCATCGGTCATTGTCAGTTTGATGGTGTTGCCGATTTTTTCATCTGTATCCTGTTTGTTATGCTGAAGGATGAGGCTGATACGGTTTTTAGACTTGTCCACAAACGACCATTTCCAGGCAACGACGATGTGGAATGGATCACCTCGCCATTCATCGGGTTTTCCGAATTTTTTATCGAAATGCGCCAGAAGTTTATCATAGAAATCCCTTCCGGAATCGGCATATTTGAGTTTGACGCGAACAACTTTTCCAGGAGCGGCGCAGGTTCCGTAAGCGATCAGGCCGCTGGACAGCAAATCGGTCTTTTTGATTTCAACTTCCGTAATGGACTCCGCATAACGGATAGGCAGGGCTGTGGTCATATCCACGCGATTCTTGTAATCGGAAATATCCGCACCTAGTTGAAATCCAGCCACCTGATTGGGCGCTTCTGCAAAACAGAGCCCTGAATCAAATCCCATGGCGATAAATAACAGAAAGAATAATAATTTTTTCATAAGACACTCCTTGATTGCAAGATTAATAGGCCAGCCTTCCCAGTGATTTCAGTATGAGTGCAAATCCCATGGCGAACATGCCGGTTAACCCCATTCCGCAGGAAAAGCCGGCCAGAAGCACGGGAGCATATTGCCGCCACATCTTCCCGTATCGTTTTAAGAAATAGTACCTACCCAGAAAAGCGCCGACGAGTTCCAGAATCAGCCCATGAGGAGAACTCTGGCCAAGCCCACGAACAATGCCATACACCAGAAGCGTAGGAAGCCCAAACAGGGACAGAACCATATAGGTTATCACTCCAAGTCCCATCCCGGCCATAACGTATATTCCATTAAGAGCCTGGTAAAACAGGGAGTTTCCTTCCAGCGTGGATGTCTGCATCAGAAGGGTGTTAAGGGCCTGAAGATGCCATAACTTCAGGGCATACGGATAACTGCTGGATGGAATCGGCGCCAGTCGCCAGATAAACTGGGAAAACAGCAGGCTTGCAATCATCACCACCGGAAAAACGACCATTTCCGCTTTGATGATGCCACGAATGCTGGTTCCGGTCAATTCGATTTCCCGAAAATCGACGGTTGTCTTTCCATAATTGTGGATTGGGATGGGTGCGTACCAGATTTCAATTCCCTGATAACCGAAAAATTTGGCTCCTGCGATAAAGCTGGCCTCACGAACCATCGGCAGGTTGACAAATTGGCCGGCAATGCCTTCCATGCGTGCGGTAATGTACGAGATGAATGGAGTGTAGATAAAACCATATCCAAGGAAGAATATCCATGGAAAGTTGGGGACAAGCCATGTGCAGAGCCCGACATAAGAAAGTGTGGAAAACACATAAATGCCAATTGCGATCCAGAAATTAAAATCTCCTCTGCCTTCCGGAGGGTGGAACAAGTCTTTTAAACTTCCCCTGCTGCCGGCCTGTCCCTTGCGGAAGGAACCGATCACATGCCAGATTCCAATAAAACCAATGGCCAAGCCCAAGCCGATGCCAAAGCTCATGTAAAAGTCAAAATTGTTGGCGAAAATAGTGTCAACGGTTTCCATTCCCTGATGCCAGCGCTGAAGAATTCCATGATGATAAAGAATTGGATTGGCGATAATCGTGATAATCAGCCCGATCAGGCCGCCGATAACCGCCCAGAAAGGCAGCACCATGCCCACAAACAACAGCCCCAGATCAAGCTGAATGCCGGTGGCTACGGCAGGCAGAATTTCCTCGGTCCTTCTTGTTAACTCGATCCAGGGAATGGGGATAAGCTGAATGGGTTCGGTAAAGATCAGGCCCGAAACAGTGGGCAGCAGCACATAAACACCGCCAAACAAAAGGCCGATGACTCCGCCGATGGAAAATACCCGCCATTTCCAGCCTTTTTGCCGGTCTTCCGTGGATTCAGCCAGGGCCATAGTTCCCAAAGCTCCGACCGGTGCCATTGGAAATGGCAGCTTTTCAACATCCGAAGTGATGCGATACAGGGCATATCCAAGGCCGAAATGATCAATTCTCTGGATAACCTGAGAGCCGACCAGCAGAAGAATGGGAATCATCCAGTCCCTGTGAAAAAACGATCTTTCGACCAGGGACATCGAGTCGCTTGCCGGTGCAACCCACAAGGGGATATACTCCGTAAGACCCAGCATTTTTGCGGCATCAGATTGAACGATATATTGACTCCACAACAGCCCCTGAAACGGCGAAGCCAAGGCGGCTCCGGCCATGTAGTACAGGATAAATATTTCCTGCTGTTTCAGGTCGGTATAGGAGCGCCGGGCGATTTCGGCGAACAGAATGATCGTCACCCACCGAGCCGCAGGGCCGATGCCGGTTCCGATGACTAATTGAAGGTACATGCTTCCGGGCATCATGAGAAAACCAATAAAAATCGCACCGACAACGGTTTTCCAGTCAAACCCTTCTTCAAAATGATCCGGAGTGATCAGAAGGTTCCGGTATTCCTCGAGTTCTTTATCTTCGATCATAATTCACAGATGTTACAGGTTCTTCCTTATTCGTCACCTGGGAGCCATCCCTGGATCCATCAATACTCACAGAAATCACACGCGGCGCGGCTCTTGTTTTAGCCGCCACAAGAGCGTCATCATGATTGCCGCACTTGGGGCGCGGCGATCCCAGAATTTACTCATCAATCGGGCAGTACCAGATAGCTGGCGTTGCCCCACAGGCCGATGACCGCCCAGATTCCGCCCATAAGAAAATCGCCGATAATCAGGCCGATAAAAAAATACCGGAGCTTTTTGAACAGCGAAACACCGCCATAACGCATGCAGAGGGCGTTAAAAAGCCATCCCAGAAAAAAACTGAACCACAGAATGCGCATGGCGGAGCTGTACGCTGTCAGGTAACCGATGGGATGGATTGGCCACCAGTAGATGCGATGGTAACAAATTACCAGGCTGGTCATGACCGCAGCCCCTGTTAGAGAAAAAATCAGAACCCAGTTGGATCGGGTTTCAGGGGTACTCATGAATGTCTGGACGTTCTCGTAAACGCCAAGGGTGGTTCGGGTCGCCCAGTCCAGTTCCAGTTCCCTGATACCGTATTTATAGCACAGAAAAAGCATTGAGAAAAAGGACATGATTACGCCGGCAACCAGAACAAAGCCGATTCCGGTGATGATCAGGCGTTGATGGCTAAGCCGGTTCGTTATTTTTCTGGCGTGAAGTAGGGACGGCATCAGGGATTCGCGAAGGTCAACAAAAAGAACTTTCTGAATAACCGCTGCCATCAGAATGCTGGCGCCGCTGAAAAGCTTTGGACCGAAAAATGCCACCAGGCCGTCAATTGGTGCAGCGGTCAGCGTAAAATAGGCGATTCCGCCCTGGCAGATGACACGCGTGGCGACAACCATTATCATGAAACAGGCCAGAAGAAAAAGAACAGCAACCCAAAAAGGCATACCGAAATAATTGCACCAGACAACCAGCCCTGAAAAACCAATCGCCAAGCCCCAAAAGGACATTCTTAAAGAAATCCACTCGTCATTCGTGTGGTCAAAAGATATTCTGGCGGATGAAAAACCAAAAGCCTGACGTATCACCTCACCAAGGTGTTGCCTGCCCAGCCAGAGAAGAAAAACGAAAAAGACGCCGTAAGCGCCGAGCATCTGGGTTTCCTCCGGCCTTGACAGGGTTGGGCCAAATGTTATTCCCAATGCCGCGTCGGGAATACTATAGCCAAGAATACCAAGGATTCCGATTAACAGGCCTCCGATCAGGTAAAAAAACCAGAACGAAAAGGATATCTGTTTGGATGTTAGAAATGCAAAACCGATGAAAGCTGGATAAATGTAAATCTTCAGTTTAACAAACCCGGAAAAAATTCCTTGCGATGGAATGTAAGGGCCTGCCAGAATCAGAGTAGGAATCTGGGGGACGGACGGCAAATAAAAATTAAGCCCATTCAGGAGATGAAGAATAACCGGAATCAGTATCCCTGCGCGGGCATAAGGGTTGGCGAAAAAACTGGCCAACTGGTGCTGATCCAAGGCATCTTCGATGATCTGGGGAACCTGAAGTAGCGGCAGATTCATTCGCTCATGGTTAAGCCACTGTCTGCTGGCGATATTTACAATAAGGATCATCATCGCATAACAAAGAAGAATAAATCCGCTCCAGACTGCAAGCGGTTTTATCCATGCGCTCCATGGAATTCGGGAAATGACTTCGTGCCAAGCCATCTGCCGGCCTCCGGGCAGCCCATCGTATAACAGTTGGACGGCATTCGGATTCTGGGGATACCAGGCTTGAGGAAGAAAAGGCTGAAGGGTTTCCTCCCACCGGTTTTCAACCGTGGCAAAATGAAACGGGGCCGTCAGATTGATGAAAAAAGTTCTCATCAAACCTGTATAGGCGATCCCGGATACCAACACCATCAGAATCCAGGCAACCAAAAGCTCCTTTCCGGTCAGAAGTAAGGGTGAAAAATTCTTCGTCCCTGCCTGATTTCGGAAAATCATGTTAAGAAGGGCGACCAAAATGGTAAGCCACACCAGGATTACAAAAGGTGCCAGAGGGAAATGACCGCCGCCAAGCGGCGTGGCCTGAAGAAATGCATTGTTATAGGGCGTTACTGCGCAGATTAAAATTGCCAGAAAAACCCCAACGGCAAATGCACGAAATCGAATTCTGTCAGCAGATGGTTGTGAATCGTTCACAGTTGAGAATATCCGGTTATGGGAACCTGAATAATTATTTTGTTAAAAAAATATTAACATGGATGAACAGGATAGACAGGATAAAAAAGATGAATGACGACCAAAAGATATTCTGGCCTCGCTCTTCATTCATCACTCATCATTCAAACTTGGTTATATATTTCCTGATGGTTCAGGGTCAAGTACAAAATATCTGTTTGTTATACTGCGAACGAGCATAATCTGCGATTTCCATAAACTCCCTCTTCCTGCGGGGGAGGGTTGGGGTGGGGGTTCAAAAACGCAAGGTTATGCTTGTTTGCAGTATAACCATGTAATGGCGACCGGCGGTCGCCCTTACGGAAGGCAACGTCCTGGGCGGGGTCTGAAACTATAAACCCGAAGACCAAAGCGATATGACAGATGCAAAAAAAACATCTGCAATCTGTCTCCGTTTTCTTTATAGAATCCTTCTTCCCATGCTGGAGGCTACAAGCTCTGTGGCCAGCCTGGCGCTTATATTCCGGTTGTCCAAAATAGGGTTGACTTCGGCGATATCCAGGGATGCCATGCAGCCGCATTCGGCTATGGTTTCCATGATCAGATGGACTTCCCGGTAAGTCAGGCCACCCGCAACGGGGGTTCCGACGCCGGCGGCGACAGATGGATCAACACTGTCCAGATCAAAACTGACATGAATATGATCCATAAGGCTCAGGTTTTGCAAAATATTTTGAATTGTCGCGTGAGCGCCTTTCCTGTCAATATCACTCATGGTATGAACGGGAATCTGAAGCGTTTTTACAATTTCTTTTTCAAGAGAATCAATTTTTCGAATTCCAATAAGGGCGCAACAGGACGGCTGAACTTTGGGGGCAAACCCCAGAATATGGGTCAGCAGGTCATTCCCCAGTCCCATGGATACCGCCATTGCCATGCCATGAATATTTCCGGATGGTGTCGTGTCTTCGGTGTTCATATCGGTGTGAGCGTCAATCCATATCACACCCAATGTCCGGTGGGTGCTTCGGCAAAACGCAGAAACCCCGGCAATCGATCCAATGGCTATCGAATGATCCCCGCCGATGCAAAGGGGGAAATGTCCCTGCTGCAGCGAATGTTCCACCTTTTCAGCCAGAAGACAGGATGTTCTGACAATTTCATCCAGATATTTAAGTTTCGGATTGATGATTTTCTGCCGTTCTTTGGAAAGAATGGGAATGTCGCCAATATCCTGAACATGGTATCCCAGCACTTCCAGTTCTTCCACCATTCCGGCAATGCGGATGGCGGATGGCCCCATGTCCACTCCCCGACGGTCTGCGCCCAGATCCATGGGAAAGCCGATCAGGTCGATACATTTTTTTAAAAGTTCCATCGCTATCTCCCATGTAAAAAGGGTAAAAAATGCCGAAATGCCAATATCCGAGCATTCCTGAATCTAAAAAGTGTATCCGATAGAAACATGAAATCGTCCCGGGTCTTCGCCAGATTCGCGCTCCAGCTTGAATCCGTAAACCAGACCAACCGGGCCAATGGGCGTCAGATAGCGGAACCCAAGGCCTGCGGAAGTTCTGAAGCCGTTTGGTATGTTACTGGTCTGATACTGCCCGAGGCTTCCAGAATCCGTAAACAGACATAGCTCAATCTGATTGCCAAGGTCAATTCTGGCTTCAACTGTTCCGGATGCGGATGAAAGGGCGCCAACCGGGTTGTTGTTGGTGTCAAATCTCAACATGTTTTCAGCAAATCCCCTTACATTAGCTGAACCGCCCAGGTAAAAAAGCTGATCATTGGCGATAATTCGCTCCGCATTCATGGGCTCAATATATCCCCACCTGGCTGAACATGCAAATGTAAGCCGGTTCAGCGGCGAAACATAATATCGGGTGTCTAACCGGTATCTCATGAAATAATCCAGATCGCTGTCAATCCCTCTCGAAGCATCCATATATCCGGCGGCGAAAATGCCTTGACGGGGTCTGACAAAAGAATCCCGCGTGTCATATTGAAGCTTGGGAGTTATCATCATAAGACTTCTGGGGGCAAATCCGTTTGCGGTCAGGTAATTCGTCATGTAATACTGAGAGTAGGAATCGGTATTCACGTAGAGTTCCCGTTGTTCGGCATTGAAGGCTATGCCTGCGCTGATCTTTTTTTCCCATTTGCGGGAAAAAGTCAGTGAAGATCCCAGGATTCGGACCCCAAAGTTCTGGTTGAATTCAGACCGATCCTCTGCATACACCAAGGCATCGGCGGAAACACGGCTATCCATAAACCGGGGTTCGGTCAGACCAGTTTCACCCTTATACCCGATTTGACTGATTTCGGTTTCAGCCCAGGCTTTGATGTTTGCTCCCAGCAAATTGCGATCTTCCAGGCGGGTATGGGCAAAAGCGCCTTTTTCGGTTTCATACCCAATGCCGGCATCCAGGACGTATGGTTTGGCCTCTTCAACCGCAACGATCAAATCGACCCGGTCCGCCTTTTCTTTAAGACCACAAGGCTGAAACTGAACGGATCGGATAATCTCCATGTTCCGAATGTTCTTCTGGCTTTTCAGCAATTTTTTCAAGGAAAACGGATCTCCGCTTTTGATCTCCATTTCATTTTTCAGAATGCGTTCACGGGTTGTAAAATTGCCGGATACAATCACATCCCCCATCACCATATATGGGCCCTCATCAATCCGGTATTCAATCAGAGCAAGTGACGGGTCATCCGGGAAAGTCACCTGAGTTTGTACTTGAACGTGGGGGTGGCCGGTTTCAGAAATTAGTTCCGTCAATTTGTTTTTGTCATTTTCGAGTATGTCCTCAAAAAATGAGTTTCCAGTTTTCAGGCTGAGCACCTCAACTGCGGCTTCCTTAGCCAAAGAATGCAGTCCGGTGATGGTGATCTCAGAGACGATGGTTTGCATTCCTTCATGGACATTGATTTGAATATCCGCCTGTGTCCGATCCGGATTCAGTGAAACGGCAGGGGTAATTTCAGCGGTTCGAAATCCCTTGCTGAAGTACAACGCAGCAAGGGCCTGCACATCCTCATCCATGGTTTCCTGAACCAGAACGCCGGGTTGGAAAATCCATCCGGGTTGAGAAAGTATCTGTTTTTTAATTTCGGCTGTAGGCAGAGCATTGTTGCCGGCAATCCGGATTTGGCCAATTCGGGTCTTGGGGCCTTCAGTAATGAAGATTCCAAAGACTTTTTCCAAGGCGGCTTCTTCGGATGAACTGTGTACTTCCCGGATATTGACCTGCGGTTCCAGATATCCGGCTTTTTGATACCGGGTCTTGATTTTACGGATACTTCGCGTGATGCTGATGTCATTTATTTTTCCATCATCCCAAAAAACCAGATCGCTTTTCAGTTTGGCGGCTGAAAATGCAGAGTTGCCCTCCCATTCAAACCGATAGTGAGCGCCTTCGGACACTGATATTTCAAGGTCTGCCTGATAGGGCTGCTCCGAGTATGGTTCGATTTTAAAGTCAATGACAACGTCCAGATATCCGCTGCTTCGGTAAAACGCGGTAAGATTTTGAATGTCTTTTTGAATATCGGCATGAATCAGGCGGCCTGAAACTCCTGGCAATAAAGCCTTTTTCCATGTCTCCATCTTTGCTTTAAGTCTCAGTGGCGAAAATGTATGGTTGCTCGCCAAAGCTCCGGCACCGATAAAATGGATATTCTGAAGATGCAGGTAATGGCCCTTATCCATGTTCACCTGAACCACATAATGATTGTCTGATTCATCCAAAAAGGCCTGAACCGTTACCACTGGATTGATAAAACCCTGTTTCTCCAGATATGATTCAAGCCGGGATTTCTGTTCGGGCAGGCCAAAAGATATTCTTGCAGGGTCCATGACAGGGCCGATATAGATCGTCATGGCGCTTAGGATATCCCGCTCAAACAGGGGAAAAGCGCCATGTATCTGAATGTCTTTTATCCGGCTCCCGCGATCTTTCGAAAAGCAGGAAATCTCTTCCGGAGATGAATCAGCAGCGATGGTCTGGGGGGATGGCAATGGACAGGGGAAGATGATTGTCAACGCCAAAAACAGGAACAGCCGAAGGCCATAGCGAGTAACGAGGAGCGAGGGGCGAGGGACGGGCTTTTTCTCGTCTCTGACTCTTTTGTACTCGCCAATCAGTCTGTCATCTGTCGTGCGCTCATGTTTTTTACCGGAATTCATGGCGATATTTGACTTCTCCTCCAAAAACACCTCGGCTGTCCTGGAATCCGCTGAAAAGAATGTTTTCGATGAACATGTAGTCGGTGATTGTGCGCTGAAATGTAACGCCACCCTTGGTTTCAACTGCATATTTCAGCGTGATTTGTGGAGAAATGATTTTCCCGAATGTTACCTTCAATGGATCATCATTGATATAGCGGCGTTCACCGGTCGAATCCACTTCCAGAATATCCAACCCCGATGCCTTTTTTAAATCGCTGCCGATAGAGGCGGACAGCAGGTCTGCAAGCATTTTTTGTGAAGAGGTTGAACTGTCGGACGTTTTGTTGATTGTGGCGCGTGATGTTTTTCCCGTTATCAGAAGGGATAAAAGATCGTTGTCATCCAGAAAAGGAGATGATGAAAGTTTCAGATTTAATTTGTCCAGCGGCCCCGAAATATCCAGAGAAACAGTCCAGTTCTGAATGGCTGCCTGGCTTTGAATGTCCAGGACAGATTCCATGGTATAAGGATTGCTGAAATCGAGAAACCCTTTTTTGACGGTAAATGTCGTACTCTGGTATTGAAGGCTTCCGGAATCAATCCTGGTTCTGCCCTGGATAATGGGGCGCTGTAGGGTTCCGGTAATGTGCATGTCCGGAGACAGATTCAACTGCGCCAGATTATTGTCCACGATAAACAGGTTGCGGGGCGGAATCCGGATATCCAGAATCGTATTCTGAATAAAAGCTGGGAAAATAATTTCTTGCTGTGTCTGAAAGCTGCGTTCCCGGCGGATCACTGATTTGAGCGGATTGAGGTTCACGTTTTTATAATACAAACCTTCCGGTATAACGATTTCTCCCTGAATCACAGGCGCATGGGCCAAACCCCTAAGGGTCAGATCGGCGTTCAGTTTGGCATCGAGCGTATCGGCGATTTTGACCGGGAGCAGAGATGCGGTCATCTGAACATCCATGTCCTTTATCCGGAAAGCATCAAGCTCCGCTTTCCCCTTGAGCGTGAATTGGCCGCTGTCCATTTGGCCTTCGATGTGGTCAATGGTCAGGGCCTTGGGGGTGATATGTATCTGGCCGTTCACATCGTGAATGTCCTGAGCGCTTTTATCAAGGGTCAAGCCGGCATTCCGGATGTCCACAAAAACCTCGGTATCCGGACTGTGCCATGGACCTGTCATCAGGGCGGAAATGGTCAGATTCCCGCGCAAGTCGGAAAGATTGTCGTTGAAATGCCTTGCCGCTTTCATGGGAATATCGGCATTCAGGCGCAGTGATACGGTCTGGCCTGGACGTGCTTCGCCCCCTATATTGAGGGTTCCTTCCTGAAAAAGGATCAGGCGGTTCTGGGGTATGACAATTGCTTCGTTTTGAATGCCAAGTTGCAGATCTCGGCCTTCGATAATGGTTTGTCCCTTTGCATTCAGTGAGAGCTCGGAAAAGCCGGCATCGGCCTTCAGGGTTTTCAGCGAATTGAAATTGCCGGAAGCTGAAAGTTTCCCGGAAACTGTCCCACCAATTCCGGCCAGTCCTGCAGATTGAAAAAACGGTGCGAGCTCTATATGAATCATGTCCAGCTCTGCAGTATAATCCCTGGTTTGAAGCTGCCAGGAAGCATAGCCCTGAACTGGGGATTGTATTTGAAAACGGGCCAGGTCATCGGCTAACTGCAATTTAATGCGGGTATGATCCCAGTTGCTTTCATAAAATCGAAAGGGATTTAGAACGACATCACCCTGAATCTTGGGGTGATTCAGGCTTCCGCCTCCCGAAAGGGTTAAATTAAATTTCCCCTCCCCACCCGGCTTGATGCTGGAAAGAGCGTTCACATGATCAATGTCTATATCGTTAGCCTTGAAATCGAAGTGAAATGTCTCATCCATTGCAATCCAGCCGGAGGCTTCCAGAGCCTCACCTGGAGCTACAGTTGCATTGGCCCTGGAAATATTCAGTTTGTTATCCTTGAAATCGGCTGCTAATTCAACAGTTGTAAATTTCTGCTGAAAGGCTTTTGGGCTTGTATCCAACTGCCCGGATTGCAGGGTTGCTGCTCCGGTGATTTGTTCGGGGGTTCCTTCCATTTCGGCAGCGATTGAAATTTTCCCTTTTAAAAAATCAATGAAATCTTCAGCAAACAGGGTAGTTCCTGATCCGCTCAAACGAAAAGGCATAGTGGGGTGAAATGATAGGGCTCCAGGTTCAAATATCCGGATATTTCCGGAAAAATCTGCATGAGAGCCGCGGTTTTGCAGAAACAGCCGTTGGATTTGAAGATTGCCTTCAGAAAGCTGAAATTCACCGGTTACATTTCCCAGTCGGACAGTTGTGGTTCTCATGTCTTTTGCCTGGATCTGCAGGGTTCCGGACAGCGAGTTTTTGCTTCTTTCCAGTTTGCAATTGCCGTCAATCATGCCTTGAATGCCTGAAGATCGCATAAAATTATCAAGTTTAACCTGACGAAATCCAGCGGTAAATGCAAAAGGTCTGTCGGAATCCGTGTTCCTGCCCGGGAGAATCGGAATCTGGCCTTTGGCTGTCAATTCGGAGCCCTGGTTTTTTAAGGACAGGGTGGAGATGCGAAGGATGCCAGAAGGTTCCAGTTCGGCATTCAGCTCCAGTGCGCCGAGCTGAATGTTCCGAAATCCCAGTCCGGAGCCTTTTAATTTAAGGGAACAAGCTGGTGCTTTCAATGTTCCGGACAGATTGGCCTGAGCCCGAAAGCTTCCTGCTGCCCCCCGAATGCCCAAAGGAGAAAGGCTGCTTGAGAGGTTGTCGGACTGACAGGTCAGCTCACCGCTGATGTTGTAGTCCGGCGGCAAATCTCCATCCTCCAAGCCTTTCTCAGTTGATGGGAGGAGACAAAACCCTTTTGCTGTCAGGCGGGTTGTCCCTGCCTGGGCAGTCAGATGATGGAGCTGAAGTCCGCCGTTGTCCCACTTGGCTTGGCCATTTATCTTCATGTTCACCGGAGCTGCGGTTTGATCCAGTGAAATCTGTCCGGCCTGGATGTCCATCTCGACATCAGCATTCAGAGGCTGATCCAAAGTCCCCTTGCTCTGCATGGATAGCCCTCCCGTGATTATACCGGTTGCTGCTGGATGAAAATCGGAGAGTTTTACGGAATCAAGCCCAATATGCATATTGGCGGATAGAACAGACCGGGTATCCGGAGCTGCGAAAATACCGGATGGAAATGCCTGCTTCAGATCAGTGGTGGCGGTGATGCGGATTGCGCCTTTGTCTGTAGGTTCGTAAAAGGAATTCAGTGTAGCGATTCGGTCTTTGAGACTTGCGGTTATTTGAAGGTGATCCAGCGAATATTCAGCAATTTTGACTTGCTCGCAGGTCAGGTTCATGGATGCGTTCGGGTTTAACAGGGGGCCAGAAATGTTTCCTGTGATATGAACCAGGCCTGAAATCGTTGTTTCCAGATCAAGGCTTTGCTGAAGCGCCGAAAGTGTGCTGTCCATGTTCACGCTCAAGCCAAGCTGAGGATTTTGCCAGACTTGTGAAATATTTCCCGAAATTTCGGCGTTCAGACCAGGGGATAACAGGCTGAGATGCAGTGGCAGAATTTGTCCGTCTTCGAGACTTGCTTGCAAAGAAATGGGTCCGAACCCGGTATGAAAAATCGGGTTCGAAATCTGGCCGTTTCCGATCCGAATATTGGTTTTACCTGTCAGTTTCAGGAAATCGGCAGACGCAGAGATACTTAGGTCTGCGTCCATATTTTTCAGGCAGATTGACAGCTTTTCGCGTGAATCTTCATAACTGAGTGCGGCATCTGTAAGGGTTAAGGCATCCAGAGCCAAAGGAAGAAAATGGCTGGTTTGAGCATCTGCCGTTATCGGATCAGAAGAAGGGTTAGAAAAAATGTGGGAAAAATTCAAGGTACCGTCAGGGGCGACAGATACCTTGATATGTGGTTTTTCAATGATTGCAGATTGAATGTGAAGCTTTCCCCGGAGTAACTGCCACCAGGAAATAGATACGGACAGATGATCACATTCGGCGGCTTCTTCCTGAAAAAGGTCAACGATTCGAAGATTCCAGATATCAATCCTGCCTGACATCAAAGAGAATCTGTGGTTTTGAATGGAAACAGATCCGGGAATTTGGCCATTTAGTGCATTCAGGATTTGTGTTCGGGCGTGATCGGTATGAAGATACCAGATGACTCCGATCCCCAGAAGAGCACTCACCCCAAGCATCACGCAAAGCCCCGTAATGAGATGTCGGAAAGGTTTTTCCATCGTTTTTCTGAAAAAAGTCCCCCTTTGTCGGCCCTCAATTCATCGGGATGCGGGAGCGGTCTGGATGGGGATCAGAGCGCAGCCAGAAGGCGTTCGTGAATTCGGTCAAAACCGCCATTGGACATGATGAGAACCAGGTCTTCAGGTTTTGCCGCCATAATCAGAAAATCAATGATGGCATCGGTATCCATGAAAAAATGGGCGTTAATACCGCGAGTCTTTAAATCGCTGACCAGCAGCTCGGAGGAAAATCGCTCCTCGACTGGAATTTTGTGGAGAAGCGGCGGGTTTCGGATGCACACCAGGTCTGCGCCATCAAAAGATAGCGGATAGTCGTCTTGAAATACCCTTCTCATGCTGGAATTGGTGCGGGGTTCAAACACGGCAATGATGCGACCAGTTGTATAAAACGATTTGACTGCGCGCACGGTTTCCCGGACCGCCGTGGGATGATGGGCAAAATCATCCATAACCGTGATGCCGTTTTTGCACCCGCGAATTTCCTGCCGGCGTTTGACACCTTCATAAGTCTTCATGGCTGTGGAAATCTCGGGCAGTGAAATCCCCAGGGTATCTGCCACCGCAATGGCGGAAATCGCGTTCCACAGGTTGTGTTCACCAATCATTCGCGTCTGAAAGCGGCCCCAGAGTTCCCCATTTTTCAAGATGTCAAAATGGGTCCATGGCGGAGCCGCCGAATGATTTCCCAGTCTCCAGTCAGATCCGGTGCCTGTGCCGTAGGACAATATTCTGCAAGGGCGGTTTTGAATCAGTTCACGGATTACCGGAGACTGGTCAAAGGCAACCAGCGTGCTTTGCGGAGACATTCCCGAAATGAATGAATCAAAAGCATTCTTGACGGCGGTCTTGTCGCGGAAGATGTCTGCATGATCAAATTCAACACTGGTCAGGATGGCCGCTATCGGATCATAGTGTAGAAATTTTGGTCCTTTGTCAAAATAAGCCGTATCATATTCATCTCCTTCCAGCACGATGTAAGGGCCACTGCCCACCCGGTAGTTCGCATCGAAGTTTTTTAAAATGCCGCCGATGATGAATGTTGGATCACGTCCCGCGCTGAACAGAATCCAGGCCAGCAGAGCTGATGTGGTGGTCTTTCCATGGGTGCCGGTGATGACCAGGGATTTTTTGCCGAAACCCGCAAAATGGTTGATGGCCTGGGGCATGGAACAAAACGGAAGATCCAACTCCCTCATCCGGACGGCCTCGGGATTGTCTTTGCGGACGGCATTTCCCACCACCACCAGGTCGTAATCCGCCGTGATGTGGTCCGGATCAAAGCCTACCAGAACCGTAATCCCTTTGTTTTCAAGAAGAAGGCTGATGGGAGGATACATAAATTGATCTGAGCCTGTCACCTGAAAGTCCAGGTCTTTCAGCAAACAGGCCAGTGCGCCCATGCCGGTTCCGCACACAGCGATCAGATAAATCCGCTGTACATTTTCGGGAATATGGTTGGCCCCGGAACTCACGCTGCAAGTCCTTTAAACACTGACTCCGCCGCACTAACGGTTTCTGCGATATGGGAGTTGCCGTGAGCAGCGGAAATAAAGAGCGCTTCAAACTGGGATGGCGCCAGATAAATCCCCTGCTCCAGCATTCCGCGATAAAAGGCGGAAAACTTGATCAGATCGGCAGTCTTGGCATCGTCGAAATTGCGAACGGTTTTGTCGGTAAAAAACAGACCTGCCATTGAGCCGACCCGCCCAGCCCTTGCTTTGACGCCAGTGCGTTGAATCGCGGCTTGAAGGCCGTCGATCAGCATTTCAGATGCAGCGTCTAATGCCTGATAAAAACCGGGCTGTTTGATCTGCTCCAGGGTGGCAATGCCGGCGGCCATGGCCAAGGGGTTTCCGGAAAGAGTTCCTGCCTGATATACCGGGCCTTGCGGCGCAATCTGCGCCATAATGTCTCGTTTTCCGCCATAGGCGCCGACCGGCAGACCGCCGCCGATGATTTTTCCAAGTGTGGTCAAATCCGGTGAAATGTTGTACAAGGCCTGCGCCCCTCCATGCGCCACGCGGAAGCCGGTCATAACTTCATCAAAAATCAGAAGACTGCCGTTTCGTGTAGTTTCGGATCTGAGGGTTTCCAGAAAGCCGTTGGCCGGCGGCACCATCCCCATGTTGCCGGCAACTGGTTCGACGATGACTGCCGCCACTTTCTTCCCCAACCTGTCCATGATACTGACAAAGCTCTCACTGTCATTATAGACAAGTGAAAGGGTTTGGGAAGAGACGGCATCAGGAACACCAGGGCTGCCGGCAATTGCAAGGGTGGCGACTCCGGAGCCTGCGGAAACCAGCAGCGCGTCGGAATGGCCGTGGTAGCAGCCATCAAATTTGATTATCAGATCCCGGCCGGTGACGCCTCGCGCCAGTCTGATGGCGCTCATGGTGGCTTCTGTGCCTGAATTGACCATTCGAATCATTTCAATGGAAGGAACTGCGTCAATCACAAGCTGGGCCAATTCAATTTCCAGATCAGTCGGGGCGCCAAAGCTGGTTCCGCGTTCCAGGACGTGGCGGATGGCTTCCAACACTGCTGGATGGCGGTGGCCCAAAATCATGGGGCCCCAGGACCCGACATAATCAATGTATGCGTTGCCATCCATATCCACGATCATGCAGCCATCGGCATGATGAATGAAAGCCGGAATCGTTCCCACGGATTTGCAGGCACGGACCGGGCTGTTGACTCCGCCGGGAATGATTTTTACCGCTTTTTGAAAAAGTTCATGTGAGTTGTGATAAATTTTTGCCATTATGGTTTCCTTTTATTCTTTCCACCCCTGTTCGCCAATCAGTTTGACAAAACGGCATCCGCCCAAAACTGACTGATGGATTCCGTTTTCATCCCGAATCAGTTTGATGAGTTCTTGTGACTGGGTGCTTCCTACCGGTATTACCATCCGGCCTCCGACTGCCAGTTGACTGACAAGGTTTTCCGGGATCCGGGGCGCACCGGCAGTGACGATGATGGCATCGAACGGGCTTTCTCCGGGCCATAAGTTTGTTCCATCCGAGTACCGGGTGACAATGTTGTGATACTGCAGGCTGTCAAAAAGCTGGCGACATTTTTTATACAGTGAAAAAATTCTTTCGACAGTATAAACACGATAGACAATTTCAGACAGAATCGCAGCCTGATATCCTGAGCCGGTTCCGATCTCCAGTACGCGATCTCCTTTTTTCAGGGTCAGCGCCTGCGTCATTTCAGCAACAATAAAAGGCTGTGAGATGGTCTGCTGCTCTCCGATTGGAAGGGGAAAGTCTCCATAAGCCTGATCCATAAGCGCTTCGCTGACAAAAAAATGCCGCGGTATTTTTCGCATGGCATTCAGAACGCGGACATCGGTAATGCCGCGGGCTTCTATCTGCCTTTTCACCATTTCATCACGGAGCCGCTCGTATTTTTTTGAGTCTATATCCATCAGGTATCCCAAAATGATTGTCGTTCACTTAAACATAAACCAAACACAGGGGATAGTCGAGTTAATTTTGACGATCGGGCTACGTCAAAATGATTTCAGTGTAAACAAAGGGTAGTGTCAGGGGGGTGAGAAAAGGAAATCGTTCCTCAATACTCAACCCTGACTTCGGCATTCAAAGAGAGTAACCATTTTCAAGTATAATAAACTTTTCGATTATGGTATTATCCCGGCAGTTGCTCAGGCATTTAAATCTGCATACAATATCCGGAGGAATTTAATGGAATTTATCACCTGGCTTATCAGCTTTATCATGCACATTGACAGACATCTGGTGGAAATCATCCAGCAATATGGTACTTTGACTTATTTTATCATGTTTCTGATCGTATTCTGTGAGACAGGACTCGTTGTAACCCCGCTTCTTCCCGGCGATTCACTGATCTTTGCTCTGGGAGCGCTGGCCGCGGGTGGAGAGCTGAACATTGCTTTGATAAGCGGGGTGCTGGCGGCTGCAGCAATACTGGGCGATACGGTTAATTATCATATCGGAAAATATGTGGGTCCGAAAGTTTTTGCACGGGAGGGTAATCGATTTTTCAAGAAAGAGCATTTGATGAAAACCCATGTTTTTTATGAAAAACACGGGGCGATTACCATCATTATAGCAAGGTTCATTCCCATTATCCGTACTTTTGCGCCGTTTGTCGCCGGAATAGGCATTATGAACTATGGCAGATTTATTGTGTATAACATCACCGGAGCCATTCTCTGGGTTGCCTTGTTCATAACGGGCGGATATTTTTTTGGAAACCTGCCCATGGTCAGAAAAAATTTTACACTGGTCATCATGGCGATCATCGTTATATCTGTCCTTCCGATTGTGTTTGAAGGATATAAGGCATGGAAAGAAGGAAGGCAACGCCTTCGGGCAGACATGTAAGAGCAGGGGCGAGTTTGCAAAGAGATACTCTGGTCGCCCCCACCACAAGATTTCACCCTGGAATCAGAGTTGTTTGTTTTTGACAATCTTTCTTTTCGTATCGTTTCAAAATAGGCTGCCGGTATTGTTCAATTCGGTTATTCTTTCGGTGGGCCTTCAAGCACTTCATTGACCCAAGTCATGGCCGCCATCATATTGGGAAAGCCGATTGTCGTCAGGGACAGGAGTATGGCATGAAAGATTTCTTCAGGGGTTGCGCCGGCTGCTATGGCTTTTCGTGTATGTGACATTACACCGCCTCGGGAGTTGCAGCCCATGGCAATTCCCAGCTTGACCAGGTTCTGGGTTTTGGCATCCAGGGGGCCGGCATCCCGGCAGGAAGTGCCCAGTTGTTCGTAGTCTTTGAATACGTTGGGGTATTTTTCGGCGAATTTTTGGTAGATGTTCGGTAGATACATGCTGCCTCCTTAAGTGGGTTAGGTGTAGATCGTATGGCGGCATCAGCTTTTCCGCATACGAATCGGATATACTTTGACAGGTTCCAGACGGAAAATTTCAGGTTGATTTAAAATCAAAAGGATATTTTCCTTGGCAAAGAAGAAAATCATCCTAAACGTATATATACTGCGAACTGGCATAATCTGCGCTTTTCATAAACTCCCTCGCCCAGCGGGGGAGGGTTGGGGTGGGGGATCAAAAACGTAAAATTATACCAATTCGCAGTATACGCATGCCAGTCGTGATTTTCAACTCAATTTTTCATCCGGCAAGGGAAACGCAATCAATATGCAGACAATCTGCACCGATCCGAAAAGAACACTTTACCTTGATGTACTGAAAACCCTGTGCCGAATATTCTGGGGGCCGGATATTGAGCTTTGTCAGGATATCATGGATGGTAATTTTTTAAAACTGCTGCAGGATGTCTCGGGTTTTTTCGGAACGGATATGACCTGCGCCACCAAGGCGGCAGCTCAGCTTGCAGGCGAATACGAAGATGCCGAAGCCATCAGTGCAGCCTTATCCGATGGGTACATATCGCTGTTTGTCAACGACATCAATGGGATTTCAGCCCCCTTGTATCATTCATGTTATCTGGCTTCGGACAGCCGACTGATGGGTCCCCCCGTAATGGACATGATAAATCGCATTGAACGCCACGGTCTTTCCATTTCCTTGCCCGGAAATGAGCCAGCGGACCATCTTTGCATAGAGCTGGAATATCTCTATTATCTATTGGATGTGGGATGGTCGGAATCCAGCAGCAATCACATCCAGGAGGCCGTACATTTTGCGGGCGATTCGATGGCTGGCTGGGTGTGCCGTTTTTGCGAAAAGATAACGGCGGATGGCAGGTTCCCATTTTATACAATTTCAGCACAACTGCTATGTTCAATCGTCAGGAACCTTTCTGAATCGGCTGGTTACCTTAAAAATACAGGGAGACCATGCCATGAGCATCTATACTAAATCATTCTGTATCGAAAAATGACTTGACAACTGACTTCAGGTAATATAGATATGACGGGTTTTGGTGATGAAGTTCCGTTGAAAAATCGAGCAAAGTCATCCGAATGGTTTTTTTGAAACATTAAAAATAACAGTTGACAAATCGTTTCAAAAAAAATATATTAGTCGGGTTTGGTTGTGAGATTGATTGAATTTGGATAGTAAATTAGTTCAATTAAGTTAAACTTAGTAAGTTTTTGTTTGATCTTTGAAAACTAGATAGTGACAGCTTGTGAGTTTAAGGAACCCAGTTAATATGTCCACGAGAGTGGGCATTAAATAAGTTTAATTGGAGAGTTTGATCCTGGCTCAGAATGAACGCTGGCGGCGTGCTTAACACATGCAAGTCGTACGAGAAATCCTCTGCTTGCAGGGGAGAGTAAAGTGGCGCACGGGTGAGTATCGCGTGGGTAATCTACCCTTGAATTCAGGATAACACTTCGAAAGGGGTGCTAATACTGGATAACATCCTGATGGTTTAGATCATAAGGATCAAAGATAGCCTCTACATGTAAGCTATAGTTCAGGGATGAGCCCGCGTACCATTAGCTAGTTGGTGGGGTAAGAGCCTACCAAGGCAACGATGGTTAGCTGGTCTGAGAGGATGATCAGCCACACTGGAACTGAAACACGGTCCAGACTCCTACGGGAGGCAGCAGTGAGGAATTTTGCGCAATGGGGGAAACCCTGACGCAGCAACGCCGCGTGAGTGAAGAAGGCTTTCGGGTCGTAAAGCTCTGTCAAGAGGGAAGAAAGTGGGAGATGGTAATACTGTTTTCTATTGACGGTACCTCTGAAGGAAGCACCGGCTAACTCCGTGCCAGCAGCCGCGGTAATACGGGGGGTGCAAGCGTTATTCGGATTTATTGGGCGTAAAGAGCGCGTAGGCGGTTTATCAAGTCAGATGTGAAAGCCCTGGGCTCAACCTGGGAAGTGCATTTGAAACTAGTAGACTTGAGTATGGGAGAGGGAAGTGGAATTCCTGGTGTAGAGGTGAAATTCGTAGATATCAGGAGGAACACCGGTGGCGAAGGCGACTTCCTGGACCAATACTGACGCTGAGGCGCGAAGGCGTGGGGAGCAAACAGGATTAGATACCCTGGTAGTCCACGCAGTAAACGGTGATCACTAGGTGTAGCGGGTATTGACCCCTGCTGTGCCGCAGTTAACGCATTAAGTGATCCGCCTGGGGAGTACGATCGCAAGGTTAAAACTCAAAGGAATTGACGGGGGCCC
>CAIMCT010000517.1 GCA_903839535.1 uncultured Desulfobacteraceae bacterium | reverse complement strand
GTGATTTATTTCCCATAATGAGATTATTTTCCCAATATGAGAAATAAATCCATAAAAATACCGACCTGCGTATTCAAACTTTGTAAAAAGGCTACATGGACAGGAAGTGATAGACAGCCAATTCATTTAAGACGTCCGACTGTCTTATCAACAAACGAGTTATTTTCGCCGAGGGTTTTGAGCCGTCGGTAAAATGTGCTTTTGGGAATACCCAAATGTTCAGCGGCGGCTTTGGCGTTTCCAAACCGCTCCAGTGCTTCGTCGATCATCTGCTTCGTCACTGTTTTGATGGTTTGATCCGAGCCTTTTTCTTTCACGGGTTGTCTGAATTCGAAAATACAAGAGCCTTCCAGGTCCTCGACGACAATTTGGTAAGTGGTGCAAAATATGCTTGCTGATTCAATGGAGTTTTTTAGTTCCCGAACATTACCTGGCCAGGAATAGCTTTCGAATAATTGCTCAACATCAGGGCTAACTCCGAGGATTTGTTTATCGAATTTACTATTCATCTGATTGATGAAATCGCTCACAAGATATGGGATATCGTCTTTACGCTCATTAAGGTTGGGGAGTCGAAGATTTACAACGTTCAGGCGGTAAAATAAGGCAGCTAAAAAATGTCCTCGGTCAATTTCGTCCGGCAAATGCTTTGACGTGGCGGCTATGACCCGAAAATGTAATTCGATAGGTTGCTTGGCGCCGACGCGGGTTAATTTCCGCTCTTCCAGTACGCGGAGCAGTTTCATTTGGGTAGGCAGCGCCATGGTATGAATTTCGTCCAGAAACAAAGTGCCGCCACTGGCCAGTTCGAATTTTCCAATCTGTCCGTGTCGGCATGCGCCGGTGAAAGCGCCATTATCATATCCGAAAAGTTCGCTTTCCACCAGATCATTGGGAATAGCGCTACAGTTAATGGCGATAAAAGGTCCATTAGCATATCTGCTGGCCTGATGAATAGCATGTGCAAGCAGTTCCTTGCCAGTACCGGTTTCGCCTTCCAATAGGATTGAGGATGACGATGAAGCTGATTGTGCAGCACGATTAACAAGATTCTGAAATAATTTCGATTTTCCAATCAGTCTCCCAAAGGGATCAATATCGTTCTGGTGGATGGAAGTGACTGGGTTCGAAATGGCCGCAGTTTTAGTGATTTTGATTAAATATGCCTTTTCCCGACCAAAAATATCGAAGATCGGAATAGTTTCCATGATCAGGGGCGCACGGGTACCCGCCTGGAAACAAGAAACTCTGGCCGTTTGTTTGGTCATTTCATTGACCGGCGTTGTCAAAGCAAAAATTTTTGACACATATTGTTTTTTGACCATAGCAATGTTTAGCTTGAGATGCGATTGAGCGGCGACATTTACATTTAGAATACGACCTTCTGTATCGGCCATAATCAGCATGTTTTTAGCATAATCGAAGGTGGATTCAAAATAGGCTTCGTGGAACTTAATCTGCTCCAGTTTATCTTTTACATAAATTTCAAATTGGAGAGAATTGGCAATACGCATTAGAGATGGGATGATCTGCTTTAGTTTTTCTCCGAACTTGCACAAGGTGGAAAAATCCAGAACACCCTGGACCGATCCATCTTCGGAAAAAATGGGAGTTGCAAAACAACTGGCCCAATGAAATCCCTGGAAGTAATGCTCCTCTCCAATGACTATAGCCGGCTGTTTTTCCATCAGGCTAATAGCAGGCGCTGATGTTCCGGATAATGCTTCGCTCATGGATGAACCGATACCTAACGGTGATACGTCAAGGGATTTAAGGATCAGATCGTTTCCCTGAATGGACAGGATGTCGCCATCGGGATTGGTAAAAAATACAGCCAATGGCAATTCGGCGTAGTGTTTCTCAAAATCCAGGTGGTGGGCGGCCAATAAGTGATGAAAATCGATAGAACTGTTCAGTTCATTTTGGAGCGCCGGACCGATCAAGGTTTTAGTCAAGCAAATATCCAAGGGATTCAAGCCAGCATTTCGGCTGCGTAACCATGAATTTCGGATAGTCTCAGGAACATTATCCGAAACACCCCTTTCCACGAATTTTTTCCAAACCCGGAAAAAGTCACTTTTTCGAGTCACCAATTGGGGAGCCATTATCTCGTCCTCATGAATTGTTAATTCTGTTCTTATGCCTTTACTATCTTACAATTGTGGAAGGCGATGCACTGTACGCGATATCCAACCACATTCACATGATGCCGTTCGGCAACAGAGCGCCGGGAATGCGGATCGTGAAATAACTGGATAGCGTGGAGGCGTTGCATGTAAAATTCCCCAAAAAAAAAGCCCGCAGCACATGGCCACGGGCTAAATTATCCGGTTCTCTGGCAACTCGGCTGTCCCTTGGGGACCCGTAGCTTTCCGTCCCACGATTGCTCGTGGTTTGGCTTTGTCAGTGTACCAAATCTTTCATTACTGTAAAGTCTAAGAACTTGTCTTCATCCAGAGCAATGGGTGAAACCGGCACCGATATTCAGGCGATGGCCACTGTCCGAATTTGGATAGATTGTTTATATGAAGTTGACCCACATGTCAAGATAAAAATAAGTCGAGTTTAAGATGGTAACCGAGTAATCCGCAGCGCAATGGCGCTGCCCTGATTTCTACTTCACCTTTCCTTGTTAGTGTTGCATTCTATTATCGCCCCCTCCGTTTTGGGCTGCTTTACCTCTATAATTTGTAGCTCAGCAGGCTGTCTGGTCTTTACCTGCTCCTTTTTATAGCAGGTTAACATCTTATACTATTGTCCGGAATTTGTTGACCACTATATCATTCGTACCGACCGATCCCGCTTTACTATCTAAGATGTTTTATCACGTCCACCATATCCAGTGTTACCCGCAAAACCCTGGTGTCGGCTTCGAGCTGTTTTCGCAGCGTCTGAATATTCACATCTCCGGGAATGTCGTAGAAGGCTGTTGACATCTCGTTATTCGCAAAATACAGAGGAATGTTATACATATTGGCGATAGATGGCGCATCCTGCATATCCTTCAGATTCAGCCAGAGTTTTCCGGTGATGATACCGATGGATTTCATCTTCAAATTATAGACGACAGGATGGGTTGGAACATTGTCGGCAGATTCATTTTCCGCGCGGATGGAAGGGGCAGTCGCCTGCGATTGTTTGTACACCGAAAATAATCCTTTTCGTTCAATAACATCTTCCACCGCCATATCTTTCCGGATGTCGGTTTTCTCGGCCCGGAGCGTCAGCAGCCAGACATACGGCGATCCACCATTATCAAAGGATTCCCCTTGAGGAAGGGAAGCAACGAATGCCTCCTGCTGCGCCGAGTCAAGACACCATGCAAACTGCGGAACAAGAACACCTGAGCACATCAGCAATAAGCCCATGATGAAAAGAAAGCCTTTCATCCATACGGAGATTGCAACACCATTGCCGTTTTTTTCGGATATTCCAGTCAGATAGATAATATTATTCATTAATTCACCTCTTAGTAGCCCATGATATTCAATTTGAATAATTCCAGAGTTCCAGTATTCTCCTTCACACTGTCCAGAACTTTCAGGGTCCAGGTTCCTTTTGTTTTTTCGCCGTAAAAGGCATTGCTTCCAAGAATCACTCCGCCTTTTCCGTTCAAACCCGTTTTTAGCGAACTTCGAATGTTCAACAAAATGCTTTTTGTACCCTTAGGAGATGTGATTTCGATTCCCACTTCGGAAGTATCTGGATGGTTGATCAACAGTTGAACAGAAAAATTTTCAATCGTCAGGTCTTCCGACACTTCTATTGTGCGTGTTACACCCGATGCATCGTTGTCCGGAATCGCAACGGCCGTAGCCAAGGCGCTGCCTGTTTCGTTCGGGAGCAGCTTGGGGAGGCTGTCAGCCCGATAATTTTTCGCCATAGCTACGGCGGCATCCACATTCACCGCTCCAAAGCCGTACCAGTTGTGAAAATTGTACCCGGCGCCATTGGTGACCCACCCCTCGCTGGCTTGATAATCCACACCGTTGATATTGACTTTTACATACGATGCCTTTGAGTCAGGATCGATTTTTCTGGCGGTCTTCGCCAGAATATGTTTGACATCCCTGCGGGTCAGGTTTGGATTAGTTTGAAGGATCAGAGCGATGGCCCCCGATGCGTTCGGAGCAGCCGAAGAGGTGCCATTGAAAGTGCTGGTATAGTTGCAGTTGGGATTATATGTGGGATCGCCGATCTCAAATGAGTTGTCTGGTTCGGCAAGATTTTTGCGGCTGTATCCTCTGTCGGTACCGCTCAAATCGGTTGTGATGATAGCCGGAGAGTCTGATCCGTATTCTCCTCCTGGCGCCGATATCCAAAGCGTCGATCCCGCTGTCGAGTAAGAGGATTTGACACCTGAAGCGTTGAAGGCGCCAACGGTGATGATCTCCGGTCTGGAGTTTGTCTCATCTGCTGTGGCATTAAAGCATGTAAGGCCTTCTACTCCATTCCACACTCGTTCGGTACAGGCCCCTCTACCGAACTCATTTCCAGCGGATTTGACATATATTCCGCCTTTCTTACCGCGAAGCTCATTAGCTGTTTTGTCATAGAAATCTTTGTAAGTAGGCGACAGAGGGAAGTAGCGCCATCCATCAACAGCAACGCCGTAAGACATATTGAAAATATCTACATCTTTTGAACGTGTGTGTCCTCCTAAAGAAAAGATTTTATCGGCAGACGAGTTGGTTTTTAAAGCATTGAACCCTTTCAGCGACGTCCGCGGAGCCACTCCCCGCCCCCCCTTGCCGTTCATGGACATGGCGGCTGCAATCCCGGCTACGCTGGTACCGTGGTCACCATCTTTAGCAGCTTCAGTAGGGGTAGGGGTTGGATCGGTTGTATTATCCACGTAGTTATATGATCCATTGGAAATGACATTTCCGGCAAGGTCTTCGTGGGCGATTTCAAGGCCGGAATCGACAATCGCCATAATCACGCCCAGGCCGCTCAACTGATCGGCAATAGCCTTGCCCATCCGAATATCTTCTCCTGGTTTACCTGCACTTTTAGAGAATGCTGTCTGCCCAGTATTCTGGATGTGCCACTGAAAGGCAGTAAGCGGATCGCCATCAACTGCAACGAATGATTTCCAATCCATTTTCCAGTACAATCCGTCCGGATCGCCGGGATAAGAAGTGTAATTCAGCGTAAAACTGCATTTGTAAGTATGCAAATATGCACAGCATATTTTTAAATCATCAGTTTGATTCATTTGAATACAACTTCCGGAACCGGGATCAAGCGACCGAAATGTCGTTTTATCCATTTTCCATAAAACAGCAGAACTGTCCGGAACATAATCGAGTTTGAACTCATATCGTTTTTCCTGAAATACCACACAGAGTTTCATACCCAGATCACTTCCCACAGTCACACAGCCTGCACTGTCACAGTCAGCCCAGACTGGATTGCCGGTAAGCATTACCGACAGCATGACAATAACCGTCAAAGCGGTTCTTATCTTTTTTTTAAAATCCTCACTCCTTATCTTACCTGTTGTCATTTTACCTCCTTCGATCAGT
>CAIMCT010000516.1 GCA_903839535.1 uncultured Desulfobacteraceae bacterium | reverse complement strand
GAACAATACAAGGTTTTTGATCTTTCCATGGGTGAAGGTGAAAAATCTGGCAAGCCATGTACTAGTGCCGTGTATCATAAATTCTGTACCCAATTTTGGCAATATAAAATTCGCATAAATTATTTGCAATTAACCCACTTTTGTGTTATCGTCTAAATATAATTATCCTTAATTGTTTATAATTTTATGAATAACGATAATAAAATGGGTTAAATATAATGAAAAACATCCGACTCGTAAAATACCAAACGCTCTCCTTCTCTGACAAACTTTCCAGTGATCGAATCGACAGAGCACAGGACACGTTCGGGGAAATTGCTATCAGGCGATTTCTGTGTTTCTCCCTATATCTGCTTGGCCTTAACCGCCAAGACATTGGAAAGTCAATTGATTTACCAGCAGAAACAGTGAAGTCCATCATCAAGTCTCTCATGTTAGACGGCATCAGTGCTCTGGAAGACCGGCGCCGACGACCTTTTGCTCCTATTCCACAGGTTAGCCCGGAGCTGCCATCGATTACAATAAAACAGGAAGGACAGCTCATTGTTGTCGATTTGGGCATCCAAGACAGACAAATTAAGCTCAACCAACACGACCAATTACAGATGCGAACAATTCTTCTAACCATGCTGAATTCTGGATTGCTTACTAATAAACAAGTAGCAGATGCCATTAGCTTGACACCTCCACATACAGCGGCTCTTGCTCAGCAACTGATGCAAAACGGCGCAGTTTCTTTAGTAGACAAGCGCGAGGGACAGAAACATGACTATCGTGTTACACCGGAGATAAAAGCTGAAATTATCCAGCAGTTTGCCGTCGATATCATCACGGGTGGACCGACATCAGGCGTTTCGATCTCGGACCAACTGAAAGAACGTTGTCAAATAACAATTTCGGATCGCACCGTTCGCCATCATCTTGGCAAATTGGGACTGCCCACAATCAAGCATTCTCTGCCCCAGCTTGTTACTACGGTTAAAAAAAAACTCCAAGAATTGTGTCTGAAAACGAGCAGCACTCTCCCATGGCCAGAACAGACAACCGACAGATTCAGCAATCGCTTGTTGTTACGGACAAGAGTTGAGCAACGGGCGGCTATCGTGGCTTTGAGTAAGGGCGGCTTCAAATCTGGTGTCATTTCCGCTTTCACCGGAACCCATCCCAAAACTGCTCATCGCTGGATATGTCGAGTTGCAGAAGGCACAACATTGATAGATTTATCTCGTTGTGGGCGGCCACGGACATTTTCAGAAGGTACACGCCTGATGACCATTGCCGTCTACTGTCAACAATCTCCCCCGCTGCCCGGACTACACCTATGGTCCTTACGCGATGCGCAACGCTATTTCAAAGATCATACTAACTCAATCGGTAGGAGCATCAGCCACTCAACCATACAACGTATCCTTTTGGAACATGCGCTAAGACCTCATCGCCATAAATACTACCTACAGATCACCGATCCGGACTTTTTTCCCAAAATGGCGCATATCGTTGAATGTTACCTAAACCCACCTCAATATCTGTACTGTTTTGATGAGTGTACCTGCATCCAGGCACTCAAACGTCTTACGCCAAACCTGCCGACCGGGAGAAATCAGGCGGTTTTGGAGGACTTCGAGTATCAGCGTAACGGCGTCAGTGATTTGCTCGCCTTCCTCAATACTGCTACCGGAACAGTCTATGGCCGTTGCACCGACAACCATGATCGTCATACTCTATGTGAGGTGTTCAGATCTCATGTAGAAAGTCATCCATCCGACGCGGCTATCCATTATATTATGGATAATCTAACGACCCATTACCATGATGACTTCTGTCAGACTGTCGCCGAGCTTAGCGGTATAAACTACTCACCTTTGGCAACCGGTCATGAGCGACGACAATGGCTGCAGTCAAAGGATAAACGCATTGTCGTTCACTTCATTCCCTTCCATGCCTCATGGCTCAATATGGTTGAGATATGGTTTGGTATTCTAAAAAGAAAGTGTCTCAAATACGATCATTTCACGTCTGTTAAGCAATTGCGCGTAGACATCACCGGGTTCATAAACACCTGGAATGAGTTCTTTGCCCATCCCTTCAAATGGTCATATATTGGGAAAGACCTTTATGCCAAGGCTGTTCGGCGTTTCTCGCGACTTCTTTCTATTCAGACAGATCAAATGGACTCCAAATTTTTGACAAGTCAACTCTTACTCATGAGCAATATTGCTGACAATTATATAAAATCAATACCAGTAGCAGACTGGTTTCAACTACTCGACCTGGCGGCTCAAAGTGACAAGTATATCAGCAAGATCATTGAAATGGAAACCGGCCCTATTCGTCATAAAAAAGCGCACCTTGCATATACACGGTTTTTAGAAGCCGTTATCGATAACGATTCACGTATAGCGAGGGCGACATAACTTTTCTGTCCTTCGCTCAGAAACTCAAATTGCCAAAATTGGGTACAGAATTTATGATACACGGCACTAGTACATGGCTTGCCAGATTTTTCACCTTCACCCATGGAAAGATCAAAAACCTTGTATTGTTCACTACCCAGGCAAGCTTTCTCAAACGATCCCCATCGTTCCAGCCGATCCACCGATCACGTATCCCTATTGATTTTGCTGCTCCTGAAAACAACATGCAGCCCAGTTTTGCCCGTTCGCTTTCGATAAAATAGCGCAACGGATAGCCAAATGGCTGCTTATAGCCAAGGTAGTGATAACGGCTAATAAATTCATTCCAAAGTCCTCTTTCTTCCCGATCTGCTGCAATCCGCAGATTCACCAGCCCAACATCTGAAAGACTCCCGACTATTTCACTTTCCGGTTGCGTCCTCTCCGTTATGATAGGCTTTACGAGAGCTTTCCGTGAAAAGACATGTTTCACTGGTAGCCTGAAATATCCTTGCTGTTCCAGCTTCTCCAGCAATGGTTTTGATAACATAAAATTGACCAGCAAAACGGGGTTTTGATAACCGAAAATTGACCACCCTGAGCAGCTTATCTCCTGGTAAAATGGTAAGGAAATATCAACCATTTACACGGGAGGAAAAAGGAGTGCTCAAGATGGAT
>CAIMCT010000515.1 GCA_903839535.1 uncultured Desulfobacteraceae bacterium | reverse complement strand
TGGGCGATAGGATATGGTGCATGGACAACAGGAAATGTGACAGATGAAATGGTTCAAGAATATTTGGAGCATCACCGACATCCGTCAAACACGGACACAGGAAGCATTATCCTTGAGTGATTTGGGACTTTCAGTCCATGGGCAACCTATGCACTTTCAGTGCATAGTGGTTGAGTTAACTGAAAGTGCTATTAAATTAAGAATTTTCTAGTCTTTCGTTTTTCCGGGTTATTTAGAGTTTGTTGTACTAGACTGGTCGGTTATGCAGGGGCCCTTTAGTGCGGTTGCCTTTGTCCGGAAGGGTCAAACAGGAGTGATCATGAGCAAGATGTGGCGTAAGAGCCGTCCTCACCGAAAGAAGCATTCGATCACGGCATTGATGTATGTACTGTTCATCTCATGTGTCGTTGCGTTTCCTCTTGGTGCCGCCGAAGCTCAACTGAAAAACGCTTCCCTCATGCCGATGTGGAGTCCACAGGCCCAGTTTGCTGGATATTACGTGGCTCTCGACAAGGGAATCTATGCCCGGCTTGGGATTGACCTCAAAATTCTCAGAGCTGGCCCTGGATGTTCTCCAGCTGAAGCGCTAGAGAAAGGCACAGCTGACTTTGCCATTCTTTGGCTGACTACTGCCCTACAGCATCGCTCTGCAGGCACCGAGCTCGTTAACCTGGCTCAAATCATCCAGCGCTCATCGATGATACTGATTTCAAAAAAAACTGCTGGGATCAAGACCATTGAGGATATGGATGGCAAAAAAGTGGGTTTGTGGGAAGGATACGTGTCAATACCTCCCCGCGCGCTCTTCGCCGAGCACCGCATCAAGGTCAGAGAAGTGCGCCAATCCCACACCGTCAATCTCTTTCTGCGCGGCGGCATCGATGTGACATCCGCCATGTGGTTCAACGAATACCACACGATACTTAATTCAGGGATCGATCCTGATGAGTTGAACGTCATATTCCTGAGAGATCAGGGCATGAATTTTCTGGAGGACGGGATCTATACGATGGAAAAGACTCTCCACAGAGATCCTGCCTTGGCAGCAGCCTTTGTTGACGCATCGTTGGAGGGATGGCGTTACGCCTTTGATCACCCCGACGAGGCGCTGGATATTGTCATTAAATACATGCGCGAGGCCCATCTACCTGCCAACAGGATGCACCAGAAATGGATGCTGGAACGGATGCGGGATCTGATGAAGCCTGTCAATCCTCAAGGAACAACCGGCTACCTTATAAAGCAGGATTATGAGGCCGTAGGCCGCGCCACGCAAAAACACGGCCTGATTCGCAGCTATCCCGATTACAACGAATTTGTCTGGAGGGCCGATGCAGGGGAAGAATAGCATCGTCATCAGACTCGTTCTGGTCATCACGCTCTCTAGCATAGTCATCTTTGCCGTGACGCTCGGTTATAACTATTACCAGTCCCGCGTCATTCTGCAAAACGAGCTGGAAAGCAATGCGCGCAACCTCGCTATGTCATTGGTCAATCGGGTAGAGATACAATTGACGGGGGTTACCAAAGTGACGAAAGGGCTAGCCCACTACGTGGAGACAGACAAGCAAACAGAGCAGAAACTTCTCTCCTGGATCAGAACAACCGTCGAAAACAATCCCGAAATTTATGGCGCATTCGTCGCCTTTGAGCCCTATGCCTTCAGCGCCAAATCACGCCTGTATGCGCCCTATTATTACCGGGAGAAGGGGAAGATTGTCTTTGAAGGCCTGGAAAACTCATACATCGACTACCCGTATCCGTACTGGGATTGGTACCAGATTCCGCGTGAGCTAGGCAAACTCGAATGGAGCGAGCCCTACTTCGATGAAGGCGCCGGCAATATTCTGATGTCGACCTGTTCGCTGCCCTTTTACAAGGAAGTCAATGGCAAGAAACAACTCCAGGGGGTTGTCGGTGCAGACGTTTCCCTCGACGCTTTGACAGAGTATATCTCCTCGGTCAAGATACTCAGGACCGGCTATGCGGCCCTTCTTACCCGCAACGGAACGATACTGGCTCACCCGTTGAAGGATGCCATCATGAACGATTCATTCTTCAGCATTGCAGAAGAACGTCAAGAGCCTTTCCTGCGAGAGCTCGGCAAGAAAATGGTCAGGGGCGAGACCGGTTTCGTCCACTACAAGAGTCTGGTCGGCTTCACCAGCTGGATGTATTACACGCCGATCCCTTCGACAGGATGGGCGCTTGCCGTCTTATTCCCCGAGGCGGAGCTGCTGGAGGATGTCAGAAAGTTGAGCATGACCATGGCGGCGATGGGTTTCGTCGGGATATTGCTGCTGACCCTGGCGGTCATCTATATTGCCAAAGCCATCATAAAACCGCTCCAATTGCTGGCTGCAGCGACCGATGAGATTGCTTCTGGAAACTTTGACGTGGCATTGCCAATGGTGCGCTCGAACGACGAAGTAGGGGGTCTCACCCACGACTTTCAGGCCATGCAGGCGTCGCTCAAGGAGTATATCAAGAACCTGACCGAGACCACCGCCGCCAAGGAACGGATTCAGAGCGAGCTCAAGGTTGCGACTAATATTCAAGCGAGTCTGCTGCCGCGCATTTTTCCTCCCTTTCCCGATCATCCCGAATTTGATATCTACGCATCGATGGTGCCGGCCAAAGAGGTGGGGGGCGATTTCTACGACTTCTTTTTTATTGACGAGAAGAATTTGTGTTTCCTGATTGCGGATGTTTCCGACAAGGGTGTCCCCGCCGCGCTGTACATGATGGTGGCCAAAACCTTGCTGAAGACCGAAGGCCAGCGGCTTGGTGAACCGGACAAGATGCTTTCCTCCGTCAACAGGATTCTCGCAACGGACAATGAAAGCTGCATGTTTACAACGGTGTTCTGCGCCATCCTTGATATCACAACCGGGGACGTGCGTTTTGCCAATGCCGGACACAATCCCCCCCTTATTATCGATTCGCTTGGGGTGCGTTATCTTACCCCGAAACCGGGGCTGATGCTGGGCGCCATGAGCGAAACGGTCTTTTTGACTGAGCGTTTCGCCCTAGAGCAGGAAGGCACCCTTTTTCTCTATACCGATGGCGTGACCGAGGCAAAGAACCCTGAAGATATGCTGTATGGTGAAGAACGGTTGCTGAAAGCGTTGCAAATTGCCCCCCAAGAGGATCTGGCAAAGATGATCCATTACATCAGCTCTGAGGTGTCTTATCATGCCAACGGTGCCCCCCAATCGGACGATATCACCATGCTGGCGATAAAAATATCAAAAAAGAGGTCAGCCTAGCATGGTCAAGGAGAGGTAAATGAAAAAGGTAGCACTGTTCTTGCTGGCGGTAATTTTTTTTATCGCCGGTTGCAGAAAAAGTGAAATCGTCATTGCCAGTCTCGATGATGCAAAAAATGCAAGAATTGGTGTGATGACCGGCTCGACCGGAGAAGCCATTACTATCGCAAGATTCCCGAAAGCGCAGGTCAAAAGTTTCGACGATATCATGGATGCTGTTGCCGCGATGAAATCCGGACAACTCGATGCTATCGTGACGGCATTTCCCGCGGCGCTTCAGGTCTCGAAGAAGAATCAGGAATTGGGGCTGCTGCCTGAGCCGCTTGATTACGAGGACTCCGCAATTGCGGTCAAGAAAGGCAATGATGAGCTACTGGCCACATTGAACGGGATCATCTCCGAACTGAAGAGCGACGGCACGCTGGAATCGATGAAGAAGCGCTGGTTCAAGCCGGATTTGACCCCTTATGAAAAAATGAATATTACGCTTCCCAGTGAAGAGACGCCGCTAAAAATAGGGGTCAGCGCCACACGAGAGCCGTTTAGTTTTGTGGACAAAAACGGCAGGGTAACCGGTCATGATGGCGAGCTTGCGCGTATTATCGGCGCCAAACTCCAGAGGCCGGTTGAGTTTTTCAACATGAAATTCATGTCGCTGATCCCGGCCCTGCAATCGGGCAAGGTTGATATGATCGTAACCGGCATGACGGCAACCGATGAACGTAAAAAATATGTCGATTTTACTGAGCCTTATTATGCCAACGCGCAAATCATGCTGGTCAGAAAAAGCGCTGCGGCAAAGTCGGCGTCATCAAAAGCCAGAGCCAGTTACGGGGAAGAGATTGCAAAACGACAGGATATTGATGGTAAAAGAATCGCCGTTTTGGGCGGTTCTGCCGGAGACCTGGCGGCCCGCAGGCACTTTCCCAACGCGACTTTTCAGGTGTTTGTTGCATCAGCCGATGCCGCCCTTGCGGTAAAGACCCGCAAAGGGGATGCCTTTGTTTATGACAAGAGTGTGCTGCTTAATCTTGCCGAGAAAAATCCGGAGCTGGTCATTCTGGATCAACCGGTGGACAAACTAGAAGTGGCAGCCGCCATCAGGAAAGACAATACCGCCTTGCTTTCCGAGATAAACAGGGTGTTATCCGAACTGAAAAAGGAAGGCACCCTTAAGCACTTGAGAACCAAATGGATTGATGCAAAATATACGGTCACGCCGCAGATAGCGCCAATCAACGGTGCTCATCGAAATGGGATTTTGAGGATGGGGACTTGTGCCACCATCGAACCTTTTTCGTTCCAGGCGAATGGAAAACTAACCGGTTTGGATATCGAGCTGAGCCAGTTACTTGGTCAGCGTTTTGGCAAAAAAATCGAGATTATCGATATGAATTTTGAAGGCCTGATTCCTGCGCTACAGTCAGGCAAAATCGATTTTGCGCTGTCCAACTTTAATGTCACGGAAGAGCGCAAGAAACTGATTAATTTCTCGCTTCCGTATGTTGAAAATGATATTTCAGCGCTGGTTAGACGTGTCCCATCGTCCGATTTTGCCGTCAAGAAAGGTGATGCCGCTAAAAGGCAAGACTCAAAGCTTGCATCCGTTGCAGACTTGAAAGACAAGCGAATCGGTGTTCTGGTTGGCTCCGCTCATGACACTTATGCGACGAAAAACTATCCTGATGCCACAATTCTCCAATATAATTCTCCCGCCGATGTGGCCTTGGCGGTCAAGACCGGCAAGGTCGACGCTGCACTGTTCGATGCAGAGCCTTTGCGCGAAATCATGCGCCAGGACGACAGCTTGAGGTTATTGGGGGATCCCCTGTTCACCTTTGACGTAGGCGTCGGCTTCAAAAAAGACAATGAGGCACTGAGGGATCAATTTAATCAATTTTTAGCGCAGATCAAGCAAAACGGCGTCCACAGGGACATGATCCGTCGCTGGATGGAAAAGGGCGATATGCGGATACCGGTCATCGAAAATGCCAAAAAGAACGGCGTTCTGGTTGTGGGCGTCAGCGACGCAGGGATGCCGTTTACCGCAGTCAAACATAACCGGCTGGTCGGGTTCGATATTGAGTTTTCAGAGAGATTCGCTGCCTATCTCGGCAAAGAGGTTAAGTTTGCCAACATGGATTTCGGCAGCCTGATCGCTGCCGTTTCAGCTGGCAAGGCCGACATGATATGCAGCTCCATCTATGTGACGGAAGAAAGAAAAAAACAGATCAATTTCTCCGATCCCTATTATGAGATGGGCACCAGAGTCTTCGCCTTGAAGAAAAATATCCTGGCAGCGAACGGTGCCGGATCTGATCAAGGCAGGCAGAAAAAACTGACATCGATCGACGATCTCAAGGACAAACGCATCGGCGTGCTGCTCGGTTCCGTTCACGATAAGTATGCGATGGAACACTATCCAAACGCAACCATCCTTCAATTCAAATCCCTGTCCGACCTGGTGCTGGCAGTGAGGGAGGGAAAAATTGATGCCGCGATCTATACTCGGGAAACGCTGCTCAAAATCCTTCGCGGCGACAGCGAGCTTGGGCTCCTCGGGGATTTCCTGCTGTCTTACCCTATCGGGATGGGTTTCAACAAGGACAACGACCTCTTGCGAGAACAGTTCAATACTTTCCTCAAGCAGATCAAGTCAAACGGCGACTTCGAAGATATGGTGAATCGCTGGATCAAAAATGCCGGTACTGTGATGCCGAATATTTCCAACTCTGGTGCTAATGGCGTCCTTGTCGTAGGCATCGTCAGCGACAAGGGGCTTCCTTTCGCTGTATTCCAGGATAACAAACTGATCGGATTTGATATCGAGCTTGTGGAGCGCTTCGGGGCCTATCTCGGGAAAAAAGTCGAATACGCCGACATGGAGTTCGGCAATCTGATTGCAGCGGTTTCCAGTAATAAAATCGACATGATCGACAGCACCTTGATGTTCACTGAAGAGCGCAAAACCCGAATCGATTTTTCGGATCCGTACTATGAGCTCGGGACCAACGTATTCGCCCTCAAGAAGAATTTGGCAGCCTATGAGTCCGGATCCAGTGCAACAACCGTGGCTCCCTCGTTTTTTGCAAGGATAGCCAGCAGTTTTTACAGCAACATCATCCAGGAAAATCGTTACCAGCTGATCTGGGACGGATTGAAGACGACTGTGATTATTTCCATATTCGCGACGTTGCTTGGTACGCTGCTAGGCGCTCTGGTCTGTTTTATGCGGATGTCGAAGAGGACTTTGCTCAACCTGCCTGCCAGGGTTTATATTAACATCCTCCGGGGCATGCCGGTTCTGGTGCTGTTGATGCTGATTTTCTATGTCGTCTTCGCCTCGGTCGACATCAATCCAGTGCTGGTGGCGATTATCGCTTTCGGGATGAATTTTGCCGCCTATGTTTCCGAAATCTTCAGAACCGGCATCGAAGGTGTAGGCAAAGGCCAGATCGAGGCCGGCATCGCCATGGGTTTCACTAAGATCAAGACATTCGTATTCATCGTTCTGCCGCAGACCGTGCAACGCATATTGCCGGTCTTCAAGGGAGAATTCATTTCCTTAGTCAAGATGACCTCCATCGTCGGCTATATCGCCGTCCAGGATCTCACCAAGGCCAGCGATATCATTCGCAGTCGTACCTTCGACGCCTTTTTCCCGTTGATCATGGTGGCGATTCTGTACTTTATGGTCGCCTGGATTCTGATGCAGTCACTGGAATATCTGGAGCGGATTACCGACCCGAAATATAAGCGGCGAAAGGCGGTCAAGGCATGATCAAGATCGAGCATCTATCAAAAAACTACGGCGACTTGGTCGTACTGAAAGACATTACCATCGAAATAAAAACAGGTGAGGTCGTCACTATCATCGGACCTTCCGGTACTGGCAAGAGCACCTTGCTACGTTGCCTCAACCTGCTCGAATATCCGAGCGGAGGATCAATTTATATCAATGGCGTGGACATACTGGATAAGAAGGTCGATGTGGCAAAAATTCGCCAGAAGATGAACATGGTGTTCCAATCATTCAATCTTTTTTCTCACCTGTCTGTGTTGGAAAACCTGACAATCGGGCCGATTAAGCTTAAGGGGATGAGCAAGCAGGCAGCCCAGACAAAAGCTCTTGAGTTGCTGCGGTTGGTCGGGCTTGCCGAGAAAACTGACAGTTTTCCGGACGAGCTTTCCGGCGGCCAACAACAGCGAGTGGCTATTGCTCGTTGTCTAGCCATGGAGCCGGAGATCATTCTGTTTGACGAGCCGACTTCGGCGCTGGATCCAACCATGATCAGGGAAGTGCTCTCGGTAATCCACCGCCTCGCCAGGGAGGGCATGACCATGGCGATAGTCACTCATGAAATGGATTTTGCCCGTGACGTATCAAACCGGGTATTGTATATGGACGAAGGGATTATCTACGAAGAAGGTCCCCCGGAACAGATTTTTGAGCACCCGAAAGAGGAAAAGACCCGAGCGTTCATCCAAAGAATTCGCAGTTATACTTGTCGCATCAGTTCACCAGATTATGACCTGTATGCGATGAATGCTGAAATTGAAGTATTTTGTGAAAAACAGATCCTGCCCAAGAAAACCAGAAATAATTTGCTGTTGCTGGTTGAAGAGTTGCTGCAAATCTATACTCCATATCTGCCAACTATCGTTCTTGATTTGACCATTGCCTATGCGGAAAAGAGCGAGCGCCTGAAGATCGTCTGTGAAAGTTCTGGAGAGGCGGCAAACCCGCTTGATAGCGACAACTTATCGGACGATGATCTGGGGCTGACGATCATCAAAAATTTGACCGAAAGGATTGACTACCAGTGGCTTAACGGCAAAAACAGATTACAATTTCTGCTTAAAACCAACCAACCATAAAGAAAACATTCATGGATTTGCAAACAAGAATTGAAAATAATGCCATCGTTGTATCGATCAGCGGCAGGCTCGATGCGGTGACTGCGCCTGAGTATGAAAAAAGCATTCGGGAATTGATTGAAAGCGGACATATTCACATTGTGGTCGACTTTGAACAACTTGACTACATCAGCAGCGCCGGCTTGCGAGGACTCTTACTGATGGCCAAGCTACTCAATGCGAAAGGTGGCCGGGCATGTTTGGCGAACGTCAAGGGAAACGTCCAGTCGGTATTCGATATGTGCGGGTTCAACGCAGTATTCAAGATGGGGAATTCTGTCGCTGAAGCACTCACCATGCTCATCTGAACAAAGGTTTTTCGGAGAAGCTTTAATCCGAAGTCTGATGATGCAAGCGCTTGAGCAACACAATCAGATTACCAGTGCCATCGTAATAAGCATGGACATCGTCCATCAGTTTCTTCACCATGTGCACACCAAGGCCGCCGATCGGGCGTTCGTTAATGTCCAGATCCAGGTTGGGGCTAGGGGCATGTAGGAAAGGGTCAAAGCGGGGGGCATCATCCTTCAGTAGAATTTCCAGCCATTCGTCCGATACACTTATTTGGACATGGATAAACCGATCAGCGTCGCCCATGAGACCGTGAATAATGGTGTTGGTTATCAACTCTTCCAGACACAAGTTGGCGAAGAAAGCCAGATCGCGACCGGGTAGAGCCTTATTGACAGCTTCAGCAAGTTTTTCGATTTCTTCGAGTCGGGTAGGCACCTGGTAATCCAGCAACACCTTCTTGTCATGCCCGCAAAGACGGTATTCCATGAATTTGGTTTCCTGAATCTGGGTAGGTTCGTTAGATTTGACCATAAAATATTACCCGAATCTCAAAAAAGTATTTTAACCTTTACTGATCAGTTTCTTATACGTTTTTGGCCCTTCTGATAAAAACCGTGAATAAGGGTTTTGTCGCATTAGCCCTCGAGTAGCGAATTTGTTTATTCTATGTACCATTTAATATTAATATTTTAATAAAAGGTACATCTCGAATGCTCAATACAAAAAGAATGCACTTTCCGATCATCATAATCTTGGAGTTCATTCGTTGGTGGGCAGCGTATTCATTGAGCTAACGGTGGTTGCAGGATCGGGGTTATTTCAAACTATCCAACGAAAAAACTCGAACTGAGCGCACTCTCAATTTGCTGAATTTGTTATAGAGGTCGGATCTGCTCGTCGTTGAAAAACCATGATTCCAGACGCTGATGCTATCTAACTGGGTAGAACTGAAATAATCGTCCTTACCAAAACCGCCTTCTACCGGCTATTCCCCAAGGGCCTTGGCTACAGGCTTCATCAGGTTTGGTACCGGTCCAGTCTTTAAATATTTGCATCGCTAGCTGCACAAGCATTTCCACTCCATTCACAATATGTATAAATGCCTATAATCCACTGAGCACGCGATAGAATCGACTGACCGAGATACGTGAGCATGCTGCCATTCGGAAATCTGGCTCCAATGTCTGCATGGGGTCGGCTGCTGACGCAAGCCCTTCCCGATAGCTGTCATTGATCTTGATGCAGTGATGACGGAATACGTATAAATACCTATAATCCACTTAGCACGCTAGAATCGACTGGCCGCTTTCCGTGGGTCTGCTGCCATTCGGACATCTGGATTGAATGACAGCAAGGGGTCGAAACCGTCAGTTTCTGTTCAAATGCTCCCGCTAGTCCTATCACAGCAAATCCGCCCCGGCATGATCTTTAAATAGATTGGCCGAGCGCACGTAACCGGCCAGCACATCGGTGGAACGGTGGCGGCTGACTTCCGCCATCTTGAAGATCGACGCCCCGGCTTCGGCGGCGCTGGTCACGAACCCGGCCCTTAAACTGTGAGCGGCGAAGTCGGCGGCGTTGAGGCCCACCTGACCGGCATAGTGTTTCACTAGGTTGGCCACGCTCTTATCGGACAAGGCGGCGCTACCGATCCGCCCGCCCTTCCTCACGGCCCGGAAGATCGCTCCCGCCTCGATGCCAGCGATGGCCAGCCACTGCTTCAGCGCCTTTACCGGGCAGAACCACACACTGCCGTGGGGAATGGCGATCACCTGCCCCGCCCCTTCCTGGTCGGTCTTGGATTTTCGAATCGTCACCCGCAGGCCGTCGGCCACAAACACCAGGTCATCCACCGTCAGCGCCACCAGTTCGGCGCGGCGGAACGCCCCGGCAAAGCCCAATAGCAACAGCGCCCGGTCGCGTTGGCCGGTCAGCGTGTGGGGACAGTGGCGCACCATTTCCTTGATGATATCGGCGGTGGCGGCTTTTTTCTTGGCCGGGGCCGTGCCTTGAGCGCGGCGGATGCCTTTCAAGGCGGCCGTCACGCCTTGGTGCGCGGTCGGCGTCCCGTGGCCGGCGGCTTCGTGGGCGAACTTAATGGCGGCGAGCCGCCGGGTCAGGGTCGAGGCGGCCACACCGGTTTGTGCCTGGTTGGCCAGGAACAGCGCCACCGTGTCCGGCGCGGCGGGTAAGGCCGGCACCGCGTGAGCTACGCACCAGGCGCTAAAAATCTTGACATCGCTGGCGTAGGCTTTGCGGGTGGCGAAGCTCAGGCTCTGGTCGATGTAGTGCTTGGCGGTTTCGGCCAGAACGCGCGGTGCCAGGTCGGTGTTTGGGTGCGGAATCAGGGCGGTCATTTTCGGCGGTTTTTAGTTCCGGGAATGTTCGTTATCGGAACTAAAAGCATAACACCTAAATCCTGCAATCTAACGACCAATTATATTTAATAACCTATAATAATCAATGATATAATATCATTATTGAGCAATTATCAAGGTCATGATTTTAATGAAAGCAAAATCCACACAAACACGTAAAAAACCGGCAGCCCG
>CAIMCT010000514.1 GCA_903839535.1 uncultured Desulfobacteraceae bacterium | reverse complement strand
TCATAATTGCCGCACTGGGGTGCGGCGATCCCAGAGGCGATTTGCCGCTCATTTTCATCAGCCCACCATTAACCTCGATGACTTCAGTGTTGCAGTCAAGCTTATGGGGGGGGTGCTTTAACGATTACCGGATGATCAGATATTTTCGATGGAGTTATCGCCGCTTTTACTCGTTTTGTCCATAGGTGAATGGCTCCATTTCGTATGGGGAAAACTCCCAGCCGGGAGTTTTCCCCATTTGTTCACAGGGGTTTTTATGCGGAGACAAGAGGGGGGACTACGATTTCCAGAGGTACAGATTGATCAGACCGATCATGGCTGCAGTTCAATGGCACAGTGCAATAAGAGTAGTTTTCGCATGATACTGGAGATAATTTTCTGCTATTTTGACCTTAGAACCATGAGCGGTGGCTCCAGATATCGGCTTCCAGATCCTTCTTGTCTTCATGCAGTTTCATGTGCAGGCTGGCATTCTGAATGGCCAGTCCGCCTTGATGGGCCAGGGCTTGGATCATCAGCTTTACATCCGATGAAAATAGACGCGGTGTATCGCTGTAGAGACTCATGGTTCCAATCACGTCATTTTGTGCTTTTATCGGCACCATGATCATGGCACCAATGCTATCCTGTTTCAATATATCCTTGAATTGACAGGTATCATCCAAATCGACGTTTCTGATCTCAACCACTTTGCCGTTCAGTACGGACCGTGTCATATCCGAGCGGTTTATCTGTGTATCGCTGAGAAAATTCTCGCTGAGGCCAAAGCTGGAAACCAGGGTAAGCTCTTTTTTCGTTCGATCTATCAGACGGATATCGGATCCCTTGAAATTCAGTGATTTAGAGACTTCGGCGGTCATGTTATTCAGGATGTGCTTGATATCCAAGCTTGAATTCATGGTAGCCGCAAGTTCCAAGAAAAGAAGAGCATTTTTTTGAACCAGTTCCACAAGACCGGTTTTTTCAATGGCCATTCCCCCCTGTTCCGCCAGTGCACGCAGAAAATCAATTTCATCGCTGGTAAAATTCCGCTGTGAGGACGTATATAAAGACAGCACGCCGATTGTCCGGCTTTGTACCATCACCGCCACGGTCAGAATGGAAGCAATACCCTCTACTTTTTTGGCATCATGATTTTCCAGGCGGGGATCGCTTGTGGCATCCACGAAGCTCAAATACCCATTTTTCTGGAGTGCATCGAGAATGTGCTGCGTTTTCAGTGGGTTGGCGTGCATGTATTGAGGGGATAATCCCTTTTGAGTCACCGGAATAAAGAAATCCCCTTTTTCGTCGGCCAGAAACAGGCATGCTGCCTTGCCCTCCATCGTGTCAATCGCGTATTGAACAATCAGGCACAACAAATCATCCTGGGTTGCAGCGGTTCCAAATGCCTGACTGAGCTTGCAAAACGTTTTAAAATAGTCTTTCTTTTCGTCCATTTAGCATCCTTCCGGTTGGTCTTCTTGTTGGTTTCGTGGCATCACGAAATCCGTCTTGGGCAACTCAAGATAAACGACCCACCAACGATTCATTTCCCAAGTATTGTGTTCGAATTCAATCCAACGTTTGATGTGGTGGATTACCTGTATTGACTTGCCTTACACCTGTTTCCGTCAAAGCGGTTTTTTTGGACAGGGATTTTCGTTTTGAGGGGAATTTATGGGTTTTGCGCGGAGTCTCAACCGCGTCTCTGTCTTTCAGCCATGCCGCGATTTTAGGGGCGAACTCTTTTTGGCACTTGCCGCTGACGTAGATGCCGATGTGGCCGGTATCCAGGCAGACATTTTCTGTATCGGTGCTGCCTACATAACGGATCAGTGACTCACACGCCTCAGGCGGCACCAGATGATCGAATTTTCCATAGATATTCAATACCGGCATGGTGATTTTCCGGAGATC
>CAIMCT010000513.1 GCA_903839535.1 uncultured Desulfobacteraceae bacterium | reverse complement strand
TCGCCTGACCATCAATGTCGGTGGCGAATACCTGCACCTTGAAGCTTTGCTTCATCGACTCCTGACGCTCGGCAAGCAGAATGGCGATGGAATAAGCCTCCTCGCCGGTTGAGCATCCCGGTGTCCAGACGCGGATCACGGTGTCCGCAGACTTGCCGGCAAAGCAGCTCGGGATGGCCTGCTCCTCAAGTATCTTGAATGCCTCTGGATCACGGAAGAATTTGGTGACACCGATCAATAAAACGCGAAACAGCGCCTCCACTTCAGGCGGCGTTTGTTGCAGATACTTGACATACCGATCCATCGAATCGATCTGGTGGATGGCCATGCGCCGTTCTATGCGGCGATGAATGGTGCTTGGCTTGTACTGGGAAAAGTCGTGGCCGACCTGAGAGCGCAGCAATACGAAAATCTTCTTCAGTGCGCCCTCGGCCCTGGGTGTTGGGGCGGATGCAGCCTTTGGAGGATTGCCGAAGGCATGGGTCGCATAAGTCATGAGCTGGGCGGGCATCTCGGCCGGCGGAAGCTCGTAGTCAACCAGACCAGTAGCAATGGCGCTTCTTGGCATGCCGTCGTACTCGGTGGATTCGGGATTCTGGGCCATGACCATGCCGCCCTCGCCCTTGATGGCCCGCACGCCAAGGGTTCCGTCGCTGCCGGTGCCGGAGAGAATGATGCAGATGGCCCGTTCTCGCTGGTCCTGGGCCAGGGAGCGCAAGAAGAAATCTATTGGCAGGCGCTGCCCGCGTGGAGCGGAAGGCTCCATCAGTTGGAGTGTGCCGTTTAAAAACGCCATGTCGCGGTTGGGCGGGATGATATAAGCGCAGTTGGGCTGCACCGTCATCCCGTCCTCGACTTCGAAGACCTGCATGCGGGTGTAGCGCCGGATGAGATCGGCCAGGATGCTCTTGTGATCTGGAGCCAGATGCTGCACCAGGACAAAGGCCATGCCCGGATCGATGTCAGCGGGCATGCCGGAAAAGAATGCCTCGAAAGCCGCCAGCCCCCCGGCCGAGGCGCCGATACCGACGATTGGAAAACTGGCGGCGGGTTTTTCATCCGTATCTTGTACGCCGGCGGCATTTACAGCGATATCCGGTGTGATCTCTGGTGCTGTTTCTGAGGCAGTTTCTGGTATGATCTCCGGTGCTTCGATTGTCCTGACTGCTGGTACTTCCGCAGCTTTTACTTTATCTTTTTTTCTTGAAGCCATGATGGTCTCCTCCTTGTTTCTTCATTCTTACAGCGTGCCTTTGTGACCACGTCCAGCAGGATGATGCCTTCCAGTATCAGAATCTGCTTGCTGACGGTGCAATTAGCCCATCGGCCAACCAACTTTAGGTGCATGAACCAGTTTTTGAATTGATCTGCGAAGCGTTAGCACCACACAGTTGGCGGCCATGCATCGGCAGCATGATTAAATTGATAAACCGTTGCTTTTCTATAATGTAATAGATAGATAGAGGCTCTGTTCCTTCACTCTGGCAGTGTATAAAGAAAAACGATTTGTGTCAATTGAATTGCCACGGTAAATTTGTTCTATGCTATTAAGCAACACAGGCGCTACCGGCACATGAATTTTTAGTCATTCGCAAATAGTCAAAGACCATCCGAGTGTTGCGCGTGAGTTCTCGCATTTTCTGAGCGACGCTGCGGACGCC
>CAIMCT010000512.1 GCA_903839535.1 uncultured Desulfobacteraceae bacterium | reverse complement strand
TGCCCTCCCCCCGGCCCCCTCCCGCTGGGAGGGGGAGTGAACGGTTACGGGGACGGGTATTGGTATGTTGATTGGCTTACCATTCAAAACCTGGAGGCTCTAAATTCCCAAAGCCATGACTGGATCATGTTGAGAATACCGGTACCGATGTTCTGGTAACCGACTGTCAGGTGTTGTGTGCTGCAGTTTCGCGGGGGAATGGACAAACGAAGCAGCCGGATGAAGTTAGACATCCCAAAATCTAAGGATAAGTATGGATCAATCTCAACTAAACTTCTTCACCAACTTCATCTGGAACATCGCTGACGACATACTCCGTGATGTCTATGTGCGCGGCAAATACCGGGATGTCATCCTGCCTATGACCGTCCTCCGCCGCCTTGATGTGGTGCTGGAGCCGACCAAGCAGGCAGTGCGCGAAATGAAGGTGGCGCTCGACCGGGAGATGATCACGAATCAAGACGATGCCCTTCGCTCTGCGTCCGGCAAGGCGTTTTACAACACCTCGCCCTTTCTTCTTAGCGACCTGAAATCCCGCGCCACCCAGCAGAAGCTAAAGGATGATTTTGAGACATACCTCGACGGTTTCTCGCCGAACGTGCAGGACATCCTCACTAACTTCGAGTTTCGTAACCAGATTCCACGCCTTTCCAAGGCGGATGCGCTTGGTCAGCTCATTGAGAAGTTCCTCGACAAGGATATCAATCTCAGTCCATACCCGGTCGGCGACCTTCCCGGCCTCGACAACCACTCGATGGGCACCATGTTCGAGGAACTCGTCCGACGCTTCAACGAGGAAAACAACGAGGAGGCCGGCGAGCACTGGACACCACGCGATGCGGTGAAGCTGATGGCCAATCTCATATTCCTGCCCGTTGCGGACCGGATCGAATCGGGCACATATCTTCTTTACGACGGCGCGGTAGGAACCGGCGGCATGTTGACCGTCGGAGAGGAAACATTGCAGGAAATCGCTCGGACGCATGGCAAGCAGGTCGCCACCCACCTTTACGGCCAGGAAATCAACGCCGAGACCTACGCCATCTGCAAGGCCGACCTCCTGCTAAAAGGCGACGGCGATGCCGCTGACAACATCATCGGCGGACCGGCTTATTCCACGCTTTCCAACGATGCATTCCGCTCACGCGAATTCGACTTCATGATGTCGAATCCGCCCTACGGCAAGAGCTGGAAGAGCGACCTCGAACGCATGGGCGGCAAGAAGGATATCAAAGACCCTCGCTTAATCATTCAGCATGGCGACAATTCGGAATATTCACTCATCACCCGCTCCAGCGACGGCCAGATGCTTTTTCTGGCTAACATGCTGAGCAAGATGAAGCATGACACTCCGCTCGGCAGTCGTATTGCAGAGGTACACAACGGCTCCTCACTTTTCACCGGCGATGCAGGCCAGGGAGAGAGCAACATCCGCCGCTGGATCATTGAGAACGATTGGCTGGAGTCCATCGTAGCACTGCCTCTTAACCTGTTCTATAACACCGGTATCGCCACCTATATCTGGGTGCTCACAAACCGCAAGCCGGAACACCGCCAGGGCAAGGTACAGCTCATTGACGCCACCCACTGGTTCCGCCCCCTGCGCAAGAACATGGGCAAAAAGAACTGCGAACTTGCCGCTGAGGACATCCAGCGTATTTGTGACACTTTTCTTGCATTCCAGGAGTCTGAGCAGTCGAAAATCTTTCCCAATGCCGCATTCGGTTATTGGAAGGTGAAGGTTGAACGCCCGCTGCGCCTGCACAGCCAGCTCAGCCGCAAAGCCATCGAAACGCTCCGATTTGCCTCCGGAGATGAGGATATCCGCACATCGCTCTATGATGAACTTGGCGACATCATCTTTGAAAATCCCGTCTCCGTCCGAAAGGAACTGGGAAAACTCGTGGGCGATTGGGGCAAAGGCGATTCCGATGAAGAGGATGATGAAGGTGAGGGCGGCAGCGCCAGGAAAGCCCTGTCCGACGGGAAGAAAAAGAAACTTCTCAGCGAAGCCACCTGGAGACGCGACGCCATGCTCGTTGAGATTGCTACCAGGCTCAGCGAGTCCCTTGGTGACGGACTATTTGATGACTATAACGTCTTTCTTGAAAAGGTTGATGCGGCGCTCAAGAATCTCAGTCTCAAACTCGGCGCCGCCGACCTGAAGCTCATCCTCAACGCCGTCAGTTGGCGGGTGGAGGATGCGCCGCCCGTGATCAAGAAAGTCCACAAACCAGGCAAGATGCGTTCCGATCCGATTCGCGGCATGTTTGAAACCAAGCTTGGCGGCAAGACCTGTGTCGTCGAATATGAGCCCGACAGCGAACTGCGTGACTACGAGCAGATTCCGCTGCTTGAAGAAGGCGGTATTGAAGCCTTCATCCGCCGCGAGGTTCTGCCTTATACCCCGGATGCGTGGATTGTCGAGGATGACACAAAGATTGGCTACGAGATCAGTTTCACCCGCCACTTCTACAAGCCGCCGCAGCTACGTACTCTCGCCCAGATCAGTGCCGACATCCTCGCGCTGGAGCAGGAGACGGAGGGGTTGCTGAGCGAAATTATCAAAGGAGCCACGGCATGATCGAAGGACTCAAGCCGTATGCGGAATACGAGGAATCGGGGCAGGAATGGCTTGGACAATTACCTGCTCATTGGTCGCTTCTGCCAAACCGGGCTGTTTTCGAGGAAGTCAAAGACCGAAAACATCCGGGTGACGAGATGCTGTCAGTCACCATCACTCGTGGTGTAGTGCGGCAGAAAACGCTGCTCTCTGACACTTCCAAGAAAGACAGCTCAAATGTCAATAAGTCAGCCTACAAACTCGTTCAGCCGGGCGACATCGCTTACAACAAGATGCGAGCGTGGCAGGGGGCGCTTGGTGCGTCCTCTCTCCGGGGAATTATAAGCCCGGCCTATGTAGTGATTCGTCCGAGGGATAAAGCCAACTCTTGGTTCTATCACCACCTCTACCGCACTCCGATATTTGCTAAAGAAGCAGAGCGTTGGTCTTACGGCATTACGTCGGACATGTGGAGTCTGCGTCCTGAGCACTTCAAGATGATCTACACCGTACTCCCGCCCCCTGACGAACAAGCCGCCATCGTGCGGTTTCTGGATCATGCGAATCGGAAGATCGACAGGTTCATCCGCGCCAAACGGAAGCTGATCGCGCTGCTGGGCGAGCAGAAGCAGGCCATCATCCACCGCGCCATCACCCACGGCCTCAACCCCAACGATCCCCTCAAGCCCTCCGGCATCCCATGGCTCGGTGGTATCCCCAATCATTGGGAAGTGAAGCGCCTTGGAAGGGTTACCAACCTTCTAACTGGTTTCCCGTTTCCCAGCGATGGCTTCACTCAAAAGAGCAGTGGTGTACAACTGCTCAGAGGAATCAACGTCACCCCATCCAGTATTAGGTGGGATGATACCGTCCGCTGGGAGCGTCGGCCTGCTGATGGGTTAGATAAATTTGCACTTAAACGAGGCGACATTGTGCTCGGCATGGACCGCCCGATTATCGCTTCTGGTACTCGTGCTGCAATGGTTCAAGACCAAGATGTGCCGTCGATTCTTCTTCAACGCGTTGCAAGACTGCGCTCAAAGCAACAACTTGATGCCGAGTATTTGCTTTTCTTACTACGGGGACGACTTTTTGCCGAATACATTGCTCCGATTTTTACGGGTATTAGCGTTCCGCACCTGAGTCCGGAGCAGATTCGAGGATTCACGGTGATGCTGCCGACACTTGAAGAGCAGAAGGCCATTGTTGATCACATTTCGACAGAGACAGTAACGATCAATACCTCCATTGACCGCACCGAACGCGAGATCTCGCTGATGCAGGAATACCGCACGCGACTGACAGCGGACATCGTGACCGGCAAGCTGGACGTGCGCGAAGCCGCCGCCAAGCTCCCCGATCTGTCCACCGATATTGATTGCTCGTCCGATGCCAAAACACAGGACGAAGAACTTTTCGAAGAACCGGAATCCGGAGAGGAATAGTGGTCATACGAAATGTTCCCAATATGGGAATAACATATTGACATTCCATAAAGGTAACTATAGATTGACATGCGAATCATCTCCAAGAAAGTCATGGTGGATTACTGGACAAAAATACCTGCCGCGAAGTCGGAACTGGAAGCATGGCTTGCGGAAGCCAAAACAGCGGTCGGGGCTACGCCCGCTGACGTGAAGGCGAAATACGGGAATGCCAGCATCCTCAAGGGCGGGCGGGTGGTGTTTAACATCTGCGGGAACAAACACCGGCTGGTGGTATGGATTAACTATGACTATCACACGATCTACATCCGGTTCCTGGGAACGCACGACGAATACAACGAAACTAACGCGCAGGATGTGTGAATTGAAACCTAAACTGGTCAAAAACGAAACGGACTACAAGACTACGCTTGCCCGTATTGAGGAGATTTTCAATGCGAAACTTGGCTCGCCCGAAGGTGATGAACTCGACTTGCTCGTCACACTGGTGGAGCTTTATGAAGAGAAGGCATATCGCATCAACTTACCCGATCCCATCACTGCTATCCGGTTTCGCATGGAGCAGCAAGGTCTGAAGGCAAAAGATATGGTTCCTTATATCGGCAGCGCGCCCAAGGTTTCCGAAGTACTCTCTGGCAAACGCCGCCTGAGCCTGACCATGATCCGCAACCTGGTGAACGGGCTGAGCATTCCGGCTGAGGTTCTTCTTCAGGAGCTTGGGGCGAAACTGCCATCGAATGCGGCGCTGAAGCAAGGTCGGTATAGGCAAGCTGCGAGAGATGTTTTGCATCAAAGGAAACTGATTCATGCCAACTGACACCACTGAAAAAGGGCTCGAAAGCCTGATCATGCGGTATATGACCGGGACGGATGGATTGTTCCCGGACGCTGTTGTGGATAACGCGGCGGCGGAGTCCTTACCGCCCTACGGCGGCACGGGTTGGTTTGCGGGCCATCCCCAAGACTACGATCGCGAATACGCGGTGGATACCAGGCATCTGTTTGCCTTTCTCCAGGTCACCCAGCCGGACGAGTATGCGAAGCTTGGTATCAGCAATTACAAGGACACACATAGCATGGCGCGGCAGAAATTCCTTGCCCGCCTGCAAGGGGAGATCACCCGGCGCGGTGTGATCGATGTCTTGCGGCACGGGATCAAGCACGGGCCGCTGAGTTTTGATATGTTTTACGGCACGCCTTCGCCGGAAAACGACAATGCCGTGGTCAGACATGCGGCCAACCGTTTCTGCATCACTCGGCAGCTTCGTTACAGCCGGGAAGAAACAAAGCGGGCGCTTGATTTGTGTACGTTCATCAACGGCCTGCCCATCACCACCTTCGAGCTGAAGAACAGCCTCACCAAACAGACGGTGAAAGATGCGGAGGAGCAATACAAACGCGACCGTGACCCACGGGAGACGCTGTTCCAGTTCGGGCGCTGCATAGTGCATTTTGCAGTGGATGACCACGAAGTCGCCATGTGTACGGCCCTCAAGGGCAAAAAAAACATGGCAAAAGAGTCATGGTTTCTGCCCTTTAATCAGGGCTGGAACGATGGTGCTGGCAATCCTCCGAATCCGGACGGCATCAAGACCGACTACCTGTGGAAGCGCATACTTACGCCATCCGGTCTGACCGAAATTATAGAGAACTATGCTCAGATCGTGGAAGAGGAGAACCAGAAGACGGGCAGGAAGAAGCGGGTGCAGATTTTCCCACGTTACCATCAGCTCGACGTGGTGCGGCGCATCCTTGCCGATGCCATGGAACACGGTGCGGGCAAACGCTACCTGATCCAGCACTCGGCTGGCAGCGGCAAATCAAACTCCATCGCCTGGCTGGCGCACCAGTTGATCAGCCTGCAAAAGGACGGGGCAGAGGTCTTTGACACCATCATCGTCATCACCGACCGGCGCCTTCTTGACAAACAAATCCGAGAAACGATCAAGGGTTTCGCGCAGGTCGGCAGCATTATCGGCGCGGTGAAGGAAGGTATTGGCATTTCAAAGACGGAACAGCTTGCGAAATACCTGCGTGACGGAAAGAAGCTCATCATTTGCACTGTGCAGACTTTTCCCGAAGTGCTCGACCGTATCGGCGAGGAGCACCGGGGAAAGAAGTTCGCCATCATCATTGACGAGGCTCACTCCAACCAGGGCGGGCGTAACGCCGCCGCCATGAGCATGGCGCTATCTGAAAACGATGTGGATGCGATCACGACCGAGGATTGTATCAACGACGCGATCGAGAAGCGGATTAAATCCAAAAAGCTTATATCCAATGCCAGCTACTTCGCCTTTACCGCCACGCCGAAAAACAAGACGCTGGAAATATTCGGTATCCCCTACCAGGCTGGAGGTGAGGTAAAGCATCGCCCGTTTCACGGCTACACCATGAAGCAGGCGATTCAGGAGGGCTTCATACTCGATGTACTCAAGTACTACACGCCGGTTGAAAGCTATTACCGCCTTGCCAAGACCGTCGAAGGCGACCCGGAGTTCGACGTAAAGAAGGCGCGCAAGAAACTGCGCCGCTATGTGGAGAGTCATGGCAAAGCCATCCGCGACAAGGCCGAAATTATGGTGGATCACTTCATGGAGCAGGTGATAGGCCAGAACAAGATCGGTGGGCAGGCCAGAGCGATGGTGGTGACCGGCAGCATTCAGCGGGCGATCCGGTATTTCTTTGCCTTCCGCGATTACCTCGCGGAAATCAAGAGTCCCTACAAACCGATTGTCGCCTTCTCGGGCGAGCCGGAATATGAGGGCGAAAAGGTCAGCGAGTCGAAGTTGAACGGATTTCCGGGCAACGACATTCCCGGCATGATTCAGGAAGACCCGTATCGGTTTCTTATCTGCGCCGAAAAGTTCCAGACCGGTTACGACGAGCCGCTGCTGCACACGATGTATGTGGACAAGGTACTATCGGGGATCAAAGCGGTGCAGACGCTCTCCCGCCTAAACCGGGCGCACCCGAATAAGCACGACGTTTTCGTCCTTGATTTCCAGAACGATACCGAGACCATCGAAAAGTCCTTTGCCGACTATTACCGCACCACCATCCTCAGCAAGGAGACTGATCCGAACAAACTTCATACGCTCAAAGCTGATCTGGATAATTATCAGGTTTATTCGCCCGAGCAGATACAATCTCTGGTTGCTCTATATTTGGGCGGCGCTGACCGAGACAAACTCGACCCCATCCTTGATGCCTGCGTGGCCATGTATAAGAATGATCTTGATGAAGACGGGCAGGTGGATTTCAAGGGCAAGGCCAAGGCTTTCACCCGCACCTACGATTTCCTCGCTACGATCCTGCCTTACGGCGTGCAGGAATGGGAGAAACTTTCGATCTTTCTGAACTTCCTTATTCCAAAGCTGCCTGCACCCATCGAAGAAGACCTTGCCAAAGGCATTCTCGAAGCCATTGACATGGACAGTTACCGAGCGGAAAAGAAGGCGACAATGGCCATCGCCCTGCCGGACGCAAACGCCGAAATAGAGCCTGCGCCCACACCTGGCGGCGGATGCAAGCCGGAGCCGGAGATGGACAAGCTCTCAAATATCGTAAAGACTTTCAACGACCAGTTCGGCGGACTCTTTGCCGACCCTAAGCGAATGGATAAGCGCATTACGGACGAAATTCCAAAGAAAGTTTCCGCCGACCAGGCTTACCAGAACGCCAAGAAGAATTCTGACCGGCAGAATGCTCGTATTGAACACGACAAGGCGCTTAAACGTGTAATCACAGCGCTTTTCACCGATGATGCCCAACTCTTCAAGCAGTTCCAGGATAACGAATCTTTCCGCCACTGGCTGACAGACACGATTTTCGGGATAACCTATGACGAACCGAGGCGGCAGGTCTAACCAAGATTTAGTTATTGCATAGCTCTTGTAAAACGCCAACACATAAATTCCAGCAGTCGGTCTGGAGAGCGGTTTATATAACTGGCGATGATGATCTTTTTGATTGAGTATCCATGAATCGTTGTTGAATGGAAGAAGGAGATAACATGACGCATAATAAGCTGATTGATTGCATGAAAGAAAAGGCAGGGCTGGTTCAGGCTGTGGTTTCAACGGTCAGCAGCATGGAAGATGTGCTGCGCTATGCCGTTGATTTAACCCTGCAGCGGAACAGTAAAACCATTGTCGTTCCCGGTCTTGATCCGCAAAGCCTTCAGGAGCTTGAAGCGCTTTGCAGCGATGCGGGACTGACAGTTCTGCAACCACCGTTTAGAGCCCATCAAAGTCAGATAGATACGGCGCTTACCGGCGCGGACTGGGCCATTGCCGAAACCGGCACTCTGGTTCTGGATTCCGGTTCCGAAGACCTGCGTATCGCCACCATGCTAAGTGAAACCCATATCGCCTGGATTCCGGCTTCCAGAATTCTTCCAGATGCCACCGCCCTTTCCGCTTACCTGGTTGAAAAAATGAAAACCCCGCCGGGCTATATGTCCTTTATAACCGGCGCCAGCCGGACCGCTGACATCGAGCGGGTGCTGGCCATTGGTGTTCACGGCCCCCAGGAGCTTCACATTCTTGTTATGGAGGAGAATCCATCATGATTCAAACCGCTCAGGATATGAAAACATACAAAGATCGAATCAGAGCCGCCCTGGGAAACCAGTTTCTTCGAAAGGCGCTGGACAATTTTGCATCCTCCTACAGGGTGTCCCGCGCCAAGGCATTCGAGGGGATTGATCTGGATACGTTGAAGGAGCAGATCGCGGAAAGCAAGGACCAGGCCCTGACACAATTAGAGAGCCTGTTTGTCCAGTTCAAAACCAGGGCTGAGGCTGCTGGCGCTATCGTCCATTTGGCGGCGACAGCTCAGCAGGCCAACGAGATCATAGCGAAAATCGGTAGGGACAATGGCGTTAAAACCATTGTCAAATCCAAATCCATGACAGCGGAAGAAACCCATTTAAATGACCATCTGGAAGCAGAGGGCTTCAAGGTGACTGAAACCGATCTTGGGGAATGGATCATTCAATTGCGGCACGAAGGCCCTTCCCACATGGTCATGCCGGCTATTCATCTTTCCCGCCAGCAGGTGGGAACCCTTTTCGGCGATGTCACGAAAACGCCGGTTGACCTGGAAGATATCGATCTTATGGTCAAGGTAGCCCGAAAAGAACTCCGTCCGGCCTTTCTGGCTGCGGACATGGGCATCAGCGGCACCAATATGGCCATCGCCGAAACCGGTACCCTGGGACTGATCAGCAACGAAGGAAATGCAAGGCTTACCACCACGCTTCCCAGGGTTCATGTGGCCCTGGTCGGGCTTGAAAAGCTGGTTCCCGATATTACGGCTGCGCTTCGCATCATCAAGGTTTTGCCCAAAAATGCAACGGGCCAGGCCCTGACCTCCTATGTTACCTGGATTACCGGCGCAGTTGAATGTGCGGCATCTTCCACGGGGAAAAAAATCCTTCACATCGTGTTTCTGGACAACGGACGCCTGGACTTGGCCAAAGACCCGGTTTTTTCAGAAGCACTTCGCTGCATTCGCTGCGGGGCCTGCTCGAATGTCTGCCCGGTTTACGGAAAAGTAGGCGGCCATACCCTGGGACATGTCTATATCGGTGCGATCGGCCTGATTTTGACATATTTTTATCATGGAAAGGACAACGCCCGCGCCATTGTCCGAAACTGCCTGAATTGCCAGGCATGCAAGTCCGTATGCCCGGTCAATATCGATCTTCCCTATCTCATCAAGAAAGTTTACGCCAATATTCTGAGAGACGAAGGGACCAGACCTGTCAAAAACACCGTTCTGTCAACCGTTATGAAAAACCGCGGGCTGTTCCATTCGCTACTTAAGGTGGCATCCAACCTGCAAAAACCTCTGGTACAAAAAGACGCGGGAGTTCTGCGGCACCTGCCGTTTATTTTTGGAAAGGCCCATGATTTTCGAACGCTTCCCGCACTTGCAGAAAAATCGTTCCGGGACCAGTGGCCGAAGATCCGCCCGCATATCAAGAACCCTGCCTATCGGGTGGCGCTTTTCGGGGGATGTGTTGTGGATTTCGTGTCTCCGGAGCAGGCCATTTCCCTGGTCCGCCTTCTTTCTGCACACAACGTTCAGATGGAGTATCCCATGGCTCAGAGCTGTTGCGGCCTTCCGGCCATGATGATGGCCGAAGAGGAAACCGCAGCGGATGTGGCCATTCAAAACCTGGAGGCTCTAAATTCCCAAAGCCATGATTACATTCTTGTGCTTTGCGCCTCCTGCGGGTCGCACTTGAAGGAAGGGTATTCCAAGCTCCTGGCCAAAAAACCGGAAATGAAAGAAAAACTGCGCATCCTTCATGATAAATTGATTGATTTTAGCTCGTTTATGGTCAATATTCTGAAAGTGGTGCCAGAGAGTTTTCTTCAGAATCAAACGCAGGTCGCCTATCATTCCCCATGCCATCTGTGCCGGGGCCTGGGCGTGACACGGGAGCCGCGAGCGCTTCTGCAGACGGCGGGCCTGGATTATACACCATGTAAGGATGAAGACGTATGCTGCGGATTCGGTGGATCATACTCGTTGGAATTTCCCGAGATTTCATCCGAGATTCTGAGCCAGAAACTGGATCATGTTGAGAATACCGGTGCCGATGTTCTTGTAACCGACTGTCCGGGTTGTGTGCTGCAGCTTCGCGGGGGAATGGACAAACGAAACAGCCGGATCAAGGTCAGGCATATTGCGGAAGTTGTGGCCGACAATCTGAAGAACCCATGAGATGACAGTCGCCAGGATATAGATATGACCCAAAAAAGATTTTATGATTGGCAAACAGCAGGTGGTACAGATGATGTCATGCGCCTGGTTGATTGTCTCGAACGGGCGGATATTGCATGGTGCGCAATCGGAGATGTAGCGGTCAACCATTGGGCCGACGAACCAATGGTCACTCAAAATGTTGATTTTGTCGTTGCCACGGAATCAGTGGAGCTTTCGAAGAAACGTCTTGAGGAGACTGGATTTAAAGCAGAACGTTTTCGATGGTCAATTAATTTTCGTGGTCATTCCAGGGTGAGTGTTCAGTTGAGTACTGAAGATTTCTACAAAGATTACCCCAGTCGTTCCATTCCAGCAGACATCCACGGAATTCTCATGCGAGTTGCGTCTCTGGAGGACACTTTGCGCGGAAAAATCAAAGCGTGGAGGGATACTGATAGAAGACAAAGTAAGAAATTTAAAGACCTTGGTGATATTGCTCGTTTAGTCGAAAGCCACCCCCAACTTTGGGAATTGCTTGATCCGGATTTGAAAGTGATAATCCAGAAGCAATAAATGCAAATGTGTGCCCGAACAGTTTGCTTCACCAGTGACTGGCCCAAATCGCCTCTGGGATCGCCGCACCCCAGTGCGGCAATCACGACGACGCTCGTGTGGCGGCGAAAACAAGAGCCGCACTGGGGTGCGGCGATCCCGGGATGGCTCCCAAGTATGGCTAATCAGCATTTATCATTTTCACCTAACAACCTATAAGGAGTTACAATGATTCCTGAAATTAAAACAATTCTGTATGCCACCGATCTATCTGAAAATTCCCAATATGCTTTTGGATATGCGGTAAGCCTGGCCAACCGGTATGATGCCAAAATCGTTGTTCTTCATGTCATCGAAGATATCTCTCATCAAATGAACATGCAGGTTGCAGATTTGCTGGGAGCGGAGAAATGGCAAAAACTGCAACGAACCCGAAAAAATGAAGTGGTGGAAATCATGGTTCACAAGATTGATGTGTTCTGCACGGAAACAGCGGCAGCCGATCAATCCTGCCCTTTTAAAGTGACTGACATCAAGGTAAGAAACGGCCATCCAGTGGAAGAAATCATTGCGGAATCCATTGCTTCAGATTATGATGTCATTGTCATGGGCACGCACGGTCACGGCATACTGGCCGGTGCCATGATGGGCAGCACAGCAATGCGGGTGGTCCGCAGAAGTCATGTGCCGGTTATGGTGATCCGGCTGCCCAAAACTGCATAATCCTTTTATCGGTATGTTGCGCCGACATGCAGAAAATCGCCGGTTGCTCTTTGGTCATACAAAAGCCCATTGGTTATACAAAAGGAGGATAAATCATGTTTTCTGGCATGTTTTCACCGATGCACTTAATCGTTGTACTGGTAATTGTCCTGATTATTTTCGGACCCGGCAAACTGCCGGAACTGGGAAATTCCCTTGGAAAGTCCATAAAGAATTTCAAGAAGGCGATGGATGATCCCGACGGGAAAATTGATGCGGATCCCTTGATGAAAAAAGTAGAGTCCGATTCCGAGGTGAAAAAAATTGACGACAGCAAATAACGGTAACTCGGGAAAGCTAATGACTGCACATAAAACCCGATTCAGGGCGGAGGCGCCTGTTTGACAAGAACAAGTCCCGCCCACCCGTTTTCAATAGCCTCCCAGCGGCATTCCAGATTCAGACTGGCATAGATGCTTTTGATTTCCTTTGCCTCTTCTTCCCGAATGCCGGAAAGTATCGCTGCGCCGTTTTCATGAATATGTGATGCGATATACGGACATAGCCGCGCCAGTGTTGGATATCGGAGATTGGCGGCTATCAGATGAAACTGTTCGTTGATTTCCTCGGCGGGTACATCCAGGACAGTAAATCGCTGCGACAGGCCGTTGATTTTGGCGTTTTCCAAGGCTTCATTAATTGCGCATGGGTCCATGTCCGTTCCCACCGCCCGATCAATTCCCAGCTTTAAAGCGGTGATGGCCAAAACTCCGGAGCCTGTTCCGATGTCCAGCATTGTCGCTGAGACTCCATCGCAGACCCTCGTTTTTATCGCATATTCGATTCCCTGAATGGCCAGTCGGGTGGTGGGATGCTGGCCGATGCCAAAGGACGCTCCAGGTCGAAGCATCACGACTATATCGGACCCGCTCGGTGTCGGATGGCGTTCCGGCGGAGTCAGTATCACCTGCGATCCCACCCTGACCGGCCTGTTAAAGGATTTTTCGATAAACGTACATCCGTAAAGGTAGGTATAGGCCAGCTCCCCTTCTGCAATCAGCTCCTTCAGCGCAGTCTGGAATTTCCACCGTCCGACAGAAATTCGCTGAACGATTATTTTCTCCAGATCGCGGGAAGTGATTTTATTTGCATGATCCCCGATGATCTTAAGGATTTTGCGATGAATTGTTTCTTTTAACAGGGTCATGATTTATGGCCTATTTGTCCTGATTTGCACATACCCTATTTCTTTTCGATGCCTGATTTAAGTTTTTTTCCAGTTCCGCAAACATCTGCTTCTTCTTTTCAGCCTGAGCAGCCTGGAAGCTTTCGATTTTTTGGGTGAATCCTTTTCGGGCGATCTGAAAATTCTTGAGTTCCTTATCCAGAAGGGTTTCAGACACGCCTCTGGGTATTTCTTCAATTCTGGTGTGATCCAGCACAGCCAGGCGGATGCCCTGCGGGCTCTCGACAGCTTCGAGGATACCGGATTCTTCAAATTTCCGGAAAAAGAAACCGCCTTCTTCCACGGAAATGCTCAGAAGTCGGCAGACGGCTTCAATGGCAGGCGGACTGTGATGCTGGAATTCCAGAATTCGAATTGCCGCAACCAGCAAATGTGCTTTTTGATAAAGATCCAAGTCTTTCATGGAATTTCTCAATCCTTTGAAATCACATCCTATTTCTTTTAATAAGCCGATTGTATGATTCCACGGCTTCTTGACATCTATCCAGAACAAGAGTAACAAAAGCTTTCATATTGTATCGGATCAGATCATATCACATAGATATCCAATAGACCATAAAAAGGGGGAGCAACATGACAGAAATCGTCAATATCAAGGCCAGAGAAATACTGGATTCCAGGGGCAATCCAACCGTAGAAGTGGACGTGTTTCTTGCTTGCGGGGCCATGGGGCGGGCTGCAGTTCCTTCGGGCGCATCTACCGGAACCAGGGAGGCCCTCGAGCTGCGAAACAAACGCGCCAAGCGTTACGGCGGCCAAGGGGTGGTTACAGCGGTTAACAATGTCGTCAATGAGATTTGTCCGCTGCTGCTAGGTAAAGATGCCGCCAATCAGACGCTTATTGATAACCTCATGATTGAGCTGGATGGTACTCCCAACAAGGCCAAAATGGGCGCAAACGCCATTCTGGGGGTATCCATGGCTGCGGCGCGCTCAGCCGCCCAGGCCTATGGTCTTCCGCTGTACCGGTATCTTGGTGGAATCAATGCCAGATATTTGCCGGTTCCAATGATGAATATCATAAATGGCGGTGTCCATGCGGCGAACAACCTGGATATCCAGGAATTCATGATAATACCATTTGGGGCCAAATCCATTACCCAGGCCGTACAGATGGGCGCTGAAATCTTTCATTGCCTTAAAAAAATCCTTAAGGATGCCAAACTGAGCACCTCTGTTGGAGATGAAGGGGGATTTGCGCCTGATCTGGGGTCAAACGAAGAGGCCATCAAATACATTATGAACGCCATTGATGCAGCCGGATATGAGTCGGGAAATGAAATCGGCATTGCCCTGGATGTTGCGGCCAGCGAGATATACACCAGCAAAAAGGAATACGACCTGAAATCGGAAAAACGGAAACTTTCCGCCGAAGCCATGATTGATTATTACGAAGACCTGGTGGAGCGGTATCCCATCTTTTCCATTGAAGATGGTCTTGCAGAGCAGGACTGGGACGGATGGAAACTGATGACAGATAGAATGGAAAGCAAGGTTCAGTTGGTGGGAGACGATATTTTTGTCACCAACCCGGAAATCCTTTTGAAAGGCATCGATATGGGGATTGCCAATGCGATTCTTATCAAGCTGAATCAGATCGGAACGGTAACCGAAACCCTGAATGCCATCGAAATCGCCAGGCAGGCCGGATATTCAACGGTAATCTCACACAGGTCGGGAGAAACCGAAGACTCCTTTATCGCTGATCTGGCGGTGGGCATAAATGGCGGCCAGATAAAAACCGGTTCCATGTCCCGCAGCGACCGGGTTGCCAAATACAACCAGCTCATGCGTATCGAAGAAGAACTGGGAGAAAGCGCCAAATTTTCCGATGATGTGTTTTGAGAAATTGATGTGAACTACTCAGACTGAAGCATACAAACTGAAGTATATAACAGCCAAAGACTGAAAAATGGTGTGTTGCGTTGGCCATCCTTTCAGTCTTTGAATTTCAGTCCGACAACCTGAGGACATTATGGGTTCAAGCACAAAATATATATTCGTAACCGGGGGGGTTCTGTCATCCCTGGGAAAAGGTCTGGCTTCCGCCGCCATCGGCGCGCTGCTGGAAAGCAGGGGCCTGCGCGTCACCATCAAAAAACTGGATCCCTACATCAATGTCGATCCTGGAACCATGAATCCCTTTCAGCACGGCGAGGTTTTTGTGACTGATGACGGTGCAGAAACCGATCTCGACTTGGGGCATTATGAACGATTCACGCGCGCCAAGCTGGGAAGAAACAGCAATTTCACCACCGGAAAGATTTACCATTCGGTCATTACCAAAGAGCGTAAAGGGGAATATCTGGGCGGAACTGTTCAGGTTATTCCACATATTACCGACGAAATCAAGTCCAGCATCAAATTGGGAACCACAGACGTTGATATCGTCATTGTTGAAATCGGTGGCACGATCGGCGACATCGAAAGCCTTCCGTTTCTGGAGGCGATCCGCCAGTTCAAGGCGGATGTGGGAAAGGAAAATGTTCTCTACATTCACCTTACTCTGGTTCCTTATATTGCAACCGCCGGGGAAGTGAAGACCAAACCCACCCAGCACAGCGTCAAGGAACTTCGCAGCATCGGCATTCAAGCCGATATTCTACTATGCCGCGCAGATAGAAACCTTTCCAGGGAAATCAAGTCGAAAATCGCCTTGTACTGCAATGTCGGAGAAGATGCGGTTATTACGGCAAAGGATGTTACCTGTATTTATGAAGTGCCTCTGAATTTCCACAGGGAAGGGCTTGATAACAAGATTGTGGAACTGTTGCACATCTGGACAAGGGCGCCCCGGCTTGAAAACTGGGAAGAACTTATCTGCAAAATTAAGAATCTCAAGCATGAAGTGTCGATTGCCATTGTCGGAAAATATGTGGATTTGACCGAATCTTACAAAAGTCTGAACGAAGCGCTGCACCACGGTGGCATTCCCAACGACAGCCGGGTCAATCTCATGTTCATTGATTCTGAAACCCTGGATTCCTCTTCTTGCCAGGCCGTGCTGTCCTCGGCCGATGGCATTCTGGTGCCAGGCGGGTTTGGTCCGCGTGGTATTGAGGGCAAGATATGTGCCGCCAAATACGCCAGGGAAAATCAGATTCCGTATTTTGGTATCTGTCTGGGCATGCAGATCGCGGTGATTGAGTTTGCCCGCAGTATTGCTGGAATTCCTGATGCCCACAGCTCGGAATTCAATGAGTTCGTCGCAAATCCTGTCATCTACCTGATGCTGGAGTGGTATGACGAGCAGACGCAGACTGTTCAAAAACGGGATGCCGGATCGGATAAAGGTGCTACCATGCGGCTGGGTGCCTATCGCTGTAGTTTGGAATCCGGTACGATTGCGGAAAAGGCATATAAATTAACGGATATTTCCGAGCGGCACCGGCACCGGTACGAGTTCAACAATGCCTATAAGGAACGTCTTTGCGAAAAAGGCCTTGTGATCAGCGGCCTGTCCCCCAACGGCGAGCTGGTTGAGATTGTCGAGCTGAAAAACCATCCGTGGTTTCTGGGATGCCAATTTCATCCGGAATTCAAATCCAGGCCCATGGATCCCCACCCCCTGTTCCGGGACTTCATCCGGGCAGCTCTTGACTATAAACAATCACGGTAGATTTCCCCAAACAAATCATAAGGCTGTTGACCGTTCACCGTTCCGGTTACCGTTCACAGTTCACCATCAACGGTCAACGGTCAACGGCTTTTTAAAGGAGATACCCTAAATGACTTCCCCAATTACCATTCCAACGCTGTACAAGATGAAGGAAAGAGGCGAGAAAATTGTCTCCCTGACTGCTTATGATTATCCTCTGGCAAGGCTGATTGATACATCGGGAGTCCATATGATCCTGGTTGGAGACTCCCTTGGCATGGTGGTTCAGGGCCATTCCAGCACCCTGCCGGTGACCATGGATGAAATGATTTATCACACGAAGCTTGTCACCCGGGCCGCACAGTATGCGCTGGTAGTTGGCGATATGCCGTTCATGTCCTATCAAACCGGCATTGAAACAGCAGTGGCTAATGCCGGGCGTTTTATCAAGGAAGGCGGGGCCGCAGCCGTCAAGCTGGAAGGGGGGGCATCCGTGAGCGGTGTTATCAAGGCCATATCCCTGGCTGGCATATCCGTTCAGGCCCATATTGGCTTAACTCCCCAGTCGGTTCACCAGATGGGTGGATATAAGGTTCAGCGGGATGAAGATCGCCTTATGGCCGATGCCCTTGAGGTTGAGGCTGCCGGCGCTTTTTCTGTGGTGCTGGAAGGCATACCCTCCGATATTGCGAAAACCATTACCCAAAGGCTGAAAATCCCCACGATAGGCATTGGCGCCGGGCCGTTTTGTGACGGCCAGATTCTGGTGATTCATGACCTTTTGGGACTGACAGATCGGCATATTCCCCGCTTTGTCAAACAATACGCTCAGCTTCTGGATTTGGCCAAGGCCGGAGTTCTAAATTATGCGGAAGAAGTTCAGTCCGGTAGTTTTCCCGGCAAGGAGCATTGCTATTAAGGAGGCAGGATGAAACCTTCAGTTGGTATTGTCGGATGCGGCCGAATGGGGACAGCCCTGGCAAAAACCCTTTCCGGCAAGGGCTATGCGATTGTCGGTGTTTCAAGCCTTCACCGGACATCCGCTGAAAGACTGGCGGGTATTTGCGGTATTTCGGACGCAACCGATACGCCGTGGGAGATCACCCGTAAAGCCGATGTGGTGTTTCTAACCACACCGGACGGGGTGATTGAATCTGTATGCCAGTCGATTTCACAGCAGGACGGGTTTTCCCCGTCGGCGGTCGTTCTTCACTGCTCCGGCGCGCATCCTTCGACCATCCTGTCTTCGGCCAGCAAGTCCGGCGCATCAATCGGTTCCATGCATCCCCTGCAGAGTTTTGCTTCAGTTGACATCTCTCAAAATCCGTTTAGAGGAATTCGGGTTGCGATTGAGGGAGATTCAGAGGCGGTGTCTTTGTCCGCTCAGATGGCAAGGGATCTGGAAGCGATTCCGCTGCAGATCATCACCGAAGGAAAACCGCTGTATCACGCCGCCGCCGTAGTGGCCTCCAATTTTCTGGTGACACTCATGGGGGTGGCGTTCCGGCTCATTCAGCAAGCTGGGGTTCCCCCTGAAGAAGCATTTTCCGTATTAAAGCCCCTCATCGAAGGCACCCTTGCAAATATCGGCCGGGTGGGTGTTCATCAGGCCCTGACAGGGCCAGTGGTGCGCGGGGATGTGCAAACGGTTGAAACCCATATTCAGGCCATTAGCGAAGCAATGCCGGAGCTTCTTCCTTTTTATAACTGCCTGGTTCATTACACTGCGGTGCAGGCCGCAGAAGGGAACCGGATTTCGCCGGATATGCTGGAAACCTTTCTGAAGCTGATAACACAGATGGGCTGCTGTATTAATGATGAAGTTTAATGGGACAGGATAAAAGACTCAAGTTTTTGTTTTTTACCGTGAAAATACTTTTAAACCACGAAACACACGCTCTTGTAGCCGCCACAAGAGCGTCGGCTGAAAGACACGAAAAAAATGTTCTTCGCTCCTTCGCGCCTTCATTGGCGGAACACTTTGCTCGGGGCAGCGAACTGGAGCAGATTATCCGCGAGAACTTGAAAGGGATTGGGTATGATTTCTGATCTGGCCTTTTACGGCAACCTCCTGACCGAGATCAAGGATCGAATCCGTCAGGCACAGACTCGCGCCTCTCTTTCCGCCAATGCAGAGATGATCGCCATGTATTGGGATATAGGGCGGATGATTCATTTGCGTCAGCAAATGGAAGGCTGGGGGGCTGGAGTCATCCCCCGGCTGACCGTCGATCTTAAAAACGAGCTGCCTGAGATCAAAGGGTTCTCTGAGCGGAATATTAAGAGGATGTTAACTTTTTTCCGTGAATACCCTATGTTTGGAATTGTGCCACGACCCGTGGCACAATTGGGCGGCACGGACAATCTGACGGGAAAATCGTTGCAGGCTGTGGCGCAAATGTTTGCAACAAATGGTAGTCCAAATTTGCAGCAGCTCGCTGCAAAAATTCCATGGAGTCACAATATTCTGCTGATGGAGAAGGTCAAAGACCTGCCCGTACGCCTATGGTACATGCAGCAGACCATTGAGCACGGCTGGAGCCGGGATACGCTGGCCGCAATGATCAAGGGCAAAGTCCATGAACGACAGGGGCAGGCAATCAGTAATTTCTCCACCCGCTTTCCCGCGCCGCAATCGGAGCTTGCACGGCAGTTGCTCAAAGATCCCTATATTTTCGACTTTCTGACCATTGAGGAACCTTTTCATGAGAGGGAGCTGGAGACCGAACTGATCCGGTGCCTGGAAAAATTTCTGTTGGAACTTGGGTCTGGTTTTGCATTCGTCGGACGTCAGTATCATATAGAAGTGAGCGATAAGGATTTTTATCTTGATCTGCTTTTCTACCACCTCAAACTGCGCTGTTTCATCATTATTGAATTGAAGAAGGGCGACTTCAAGCCGGAATACGCCGGCAAGATGAACTTTTACTGCTCGGTGGTGGACGACCAGCTCAGGAACGAAACCGATAAACCCACCATCGGCCTGATTCTCTGCCAGACCAAGGACCGCATCTTGGCCGAATACAGCCTGCGCGATATCCATAAACCTATCGGTATTTCCGACTACGAGCTGACCCGTGCCCTGCCGGAGAACCTCAAGTCCAGCCTGCCGACGGTGGATGAGATTGAAGCGGAGTTGGGAGGGGAATGGAAATGAGCGATCAAGGGTGGAAGAAAATTCGATTGGAATATGCTCGTGATGTCCTTCTCCCCAAATGAGCATTGGCAGTACTTTAACTCCTGCAAGTGGTAAAGCCAGGATTTAACCAGATCACCGGCAAGACATTTATTTGCAGGATTCGGTAATTCGTTATAATCATTACGATCAAGGGAATTTGAGTTGTTTTGATTTTTATATGACAAAAGTAACCGTCTTCCCTGCAAAAAGTTTATTTTTTTGATTCAACATACTGATTTATCAGATAAAAGAATTTTATTTTTTGTTCTCAGTAAAAAATTATTTGAATTTCCTCATTAGCCACATATCTGAAACGCTCAGGGTTGATGCAAGGGTATTATGTGGTCTTTTCCGATGTGCATTCCGAGGAATCCAAGGATCGGACAGTTATTGACGGACTGGAAATCATATCGTGGATTCTGCCGGTGAAAACCCAAATACCATCAGCGTAATATGTCAAACAGTGGTATCTATACTGCGAACTGGCATAATCTGCGCTTTTCATAAACTCCCTCTCCCAGCGGGGGAGGGTTGGGGTGGGGGATCAAAAACGTAAAATTATGCCGGTTCGCAGTATATTTAATAATCAGGATAATACAATTTGGGCAACAAGTTGTTGCCCAAATTGCAAAGCAAGCTTTTTCAAAATCGCTGAATT
>CAIMCT010000511.1 GCA_903839535.1 uncultured Desulfobacteraceae bacterium | reverse complement strand
TTGGACTTTGGACAAAAATAGCCTGTACCCTCCAGAAAACCCTTCTGGGTTTGGATTTTGCCACAATCATGCTTATACTTCTGGTCCGATGTGTTTTTTATAATAAATCACAACTCGGATAAGGAGGTTAATGGATACGAATAATCTGCATTCTCATGAATCCAAGTAAGTGTTTTTATGTAAAATTGAACAAAAACTTATTCCCCCCTTTTCAAAGGGGGAAATAGTTATCCATCGCAGTGGCCGAAACTATGATCAAGGCCGATCTTCACAGTCCTACAGTCCTATTCCTCTTCACCCTTTGATGATTCTGGGCAGCATCATGTGGTGATGCGCACAAATTGACGTTGGGTTCTGATAGGCGGTTCCGGCAAAGGCCACCAAGTATTTGCGGATGTCCGGCATGGAAGAAATCTCATCCACCAGACCGTGCTTGGCGCAGTAAACAGGCCGGGAATTGTCATGATACTCCTGAGCCATCTTGTTCATGCTTTCGATCACCGGATCCAGCGGGCGTCCGGCATCTTTTTCCTTGACTAATCTGCGGGAGAAACTGGCGGCTGCCGCTGTTTCACCGTGCATGACGTAGATTTCCGTGGTGGGTATTCCCAGGGTAAAGGCATTGTGACGGTTGGCCGTCGGTCCGCCCATGACATAATGAGCCGCCGCCGTGCCTTTCCGTAGCACCACCAGTATCATGGGGACATCAGTCTGCTGAATGGAGTAGTTCAGACTCTGGCCCAGCCCCAGGAGTTCCGCTTTTTCGGCGATGTTTCCCACATCAATTCCGGATGTGTCCTGAAACCAGATGACAGGCACCCGGTCTCTGCCGCACAGGGTGACAAACTCATTCATCTTGATAAGTCCCTGGCGATAGAGCTTGCCGCCAATGCCGGCATAAGGGGCGTATTCCGGATAATCCTCTCCAAGATACCCTTGGCGGTTTCCGATGCATCCCATCAGAAATCCATCCACCTTGCAAAGACCTGTGTAGATTTCAGGGCCATAAGTCGGCTTGTATTCCATGTGTTCGCTGCCGTCCACCAGTCTTGATAGCACTTCTTCAAAATTGTACATCTGTTTCTGGTTGGCGGGAATCAAGTGATACAGATCATCCGCAGAAAACCGGGGGGCCTTGGGCTCGGCCACACGGAAAAACTTGGGATGGTAGGCCGGAATGTCCTTCATATAGTCTTTGATACCATCCAGAACCCCGGTTTCTTCTTCATAGACATGCCGGAAAAACCCGGTGCTATCATGATGGACATCCACGCTTCCCGGCGGTTTTTCCTTGAACTGGCGGGCTGCATTGATCAGGTTTTCCGCACCTTCCAGATCGAAATGGCCCTTGGGAGACATGCCGCTTAAGATACCGCCGCCGCCAACCGCCATGTTAGCGTTTTTGTGCGCCAGTAAAAGCATGGGACTGATGCACTGATACCCGCCGCCGGCAGGGTTGGTGCCGAAAATTCCCGCCAGCACCGGAATGCCAAGCTGCTCCAGTTCCGCATGTCTGAAAAATGTGGTGCCGCCGCCTCTTCTTCCAGCATAGAATTTTTCCTGGTCCGTCAGCTTGACACCGCTGCAGTGAACCAGCCAGACCAGTGGAATATGCAGGCGTTTGGAAAGATTGGTGACCCGCAGGATATTTTCCGCCTGACCCGGAAGCCAGGCCCCTGCCATGACCTTGTTGTCAAAACCGATGATGACCGCCCATTTGCCGGATATCTTTCCCAGGCCGTCAATGACGTTGGTCGTACCTTCCTCGTTGTCGTTCGGATTGTAAATCGTGTGCAGCGGACACCAGGTACCAGGATCTACCAGATACCGCAGGCGCTGCCATACGGTCATTTCCCCTCTGGCGTTGATTTTGGCTTCTGTAAAACCGGCGTTTTTCACCTTTTCCACTTCAGCCTTGACCAGGGATTCGATGGTTTTGATGCTTTCAATATTCTTCTCGCTGCTTTTGATCTGGCCAAGCGTCAGTTCGCTGCCAAATTCCGTCATTTTTTCAAAATAAGGTTTCATAGGTTGTACTCCTTGTCTATGACTGATGGCTTCTCAAAAAGTCCAATATCTGCGTTACGCTGCATCCTTCGTCGTTGCGGCGTACTTGTTGTACGCCTCACTCCTCAGGATTTGCGCGCCTTGATCTTGAACTTTTTGCTTTGCCATACATTTTTGACTTTTTACAAGTTTATAAAGACTGGTTCACGGGCCAAAGGCCTTTTTCTTCAAGAACGGATTTCAGGGTTTTCAGACCGGCATTGGCAGTCGGGACTCCGCCATACACCAGGGTCTGGAAAATTACTTCGGCGATTTCTTCCGGTGTGCATCCCACATTCAAGGCTGCCTGAATATGAAGACGGAGTTCATCCAGGCGGGACAGTACGGTTAGCGCCGAGATGGTTACTAATTGCCGGGTTTTGTGAGGAATCTTCTCCCTCGCATACATCTGGCCGGTAATAAAAAGGGACATATCCCGCGCCAGGTCTTTGTCGAATGCCCGCCACAGTTCATACGGTTTTTCATCCCGGACATCCTTGAAATAAAGCGCAGCGGTTTTTTGAGTTTTTTCAGTCAGTGGGTTGCTCAACGTGTGCATCTCCTTGTTACCGATTTGCTTTTCGAATTCCGATCTGATCCTGTGCGATGATCCATTTGCAGATATTGGCGGAACCCTCCACCATTGTGTAAGTAGGGGCATCCCGATAGAATCTGGCAACCGGATATTCTGTGGAATATCCATAAGCGCCCAGTATCCGCATGGCGTAATTGGCGCACTTGGTCACAACTTCGCCAGAGAAGTATTTGGCCTGGGCCACATCAAGCCCGTTGTTCAAATTGCCCTGATCCTTTACCCATGCCGCCTTGTAAACCAGAAGTCGGGCCGCTTCGATTTCAGTGGACATCTGGGCGATCATGTCCTGGTTCATCTGAAACTCGCCAATGGGCTTTCCAAACTGTTTTCGTTGATTGCAGTATTTGACGGCCGTGTCTAAGCAGGCCTGGGCAAGTCCGACAGCACCAGCAGCGGCGGAAAGACGGGTTTGATTGAGCGAGCTGAAAACGATTTTGGCGCCGTCTCCTGGATTTCCCAATATATTCTCCTTGGGAACACGGGTATCGGTTAAAAAGATTTCGCCGGTCGGCGAAGAATGGGATCCCATTTTTTCCAGTTTGCTGGTTTTAACGCCATTGAAATTTTTCATTTCGACGACAAAAGCGGACAAACCTCTGGATCCCTGGGCCTTGTCGGTGTAAGCATAATAAATGATGGCATCCGCGACATTGGCGTTTGATATCCAGGTTTTGGAGCCGTTTAAAAGCCAGTGGTCGCCCTTGTCCTCCGCTGTGGATGACATGGCCATGACATCGGAGCCAGCATCCGATTCGGTAATCCCAAATCCGCCCACATAATCCGCATTAACGAGTTTGGGAATATATTTTTGCTTGATGGCTTCGTTACCGTAAGTAAAGATCGTATAGGCGCAGCCTAAAGTCTGCATGTTGATCTGGACCCGCAGGGAACTGGATGCCCGTGCAATCTCCTCGGTGACGATCATGGCCGCCATCCATCCCATATCCTCGCCCCCATAAGCCTCGGGAATGACGGTTCCGAAAAACCCCAGTTCTCCCATGGGTTTAATGACTTCTTTGTACGGGAAATAATGATTTTCGTCCCATTCATTGGCATAGGGCGCTATTTTTTTTGAGGCGAATTCTCTTACGGACTTTCTCAGCATTTCCAAATCTTTTGAGAGTGCAAACTGCATTGTGGTTCTCCTTTATCGTTCATCCCAATAGGGAGCTGTGAGCTCCCTCCACGTTTTGACTTTTTGCGCGCCAAATCATATAAACTGGCACAAAAACTGGCATCAAGTCCCATATTAACAAAAAAACAGTAAATATCCATTTATATCAACTTGTTGATTCCAATTCACCCCTCATTTTTCATGAAAGATGTCAAATGAATTAAGCTATGATACAGCTATATTACGTGGCGAATTAAGTCAAGAATTATCGAAAAACGGGTACAAAAACACTTCTTTGAACGGATTAAACGGGATTCACCAGGCGAGAAATGAACTCTTCGACAGCCTGATAGACCTCGGTCGCCCCATCTCCCCGCAGAATGCCATGTCGGTCGGAATGAATGAGAAGACAGCGTTTTCGCTCCGATCCCAGAAGCTTAAATGCTTTCCGCGTTCCTTTTTCATCTACCACCGGATCTTCATCGGACTGCACCAGAAGCGCCGGCAGGTGAATGTCGCCAAGCCGGTTTTCAGCCGATTTCATTAGCTTATCCAGTTCCCGAACACCGGAGATGGGGTTTCTCAGGTAGTTGATATTCGGGTTTTCCGGGTGGTTTTCAACGAATTCCTTTTTAACATCATCTCTTTTGACGCTGCTCACGAACCGGTTCCACATACTGACCGCGGGTACAAATTTAGAGGAGAAATCCTGAAGACGAAATGGCGGACATACGGCAAACACACCGGCGAAGGCCGGATTGCAAATTCTGGCGGCAGCCTCCAGGGCCAGTCCTGCACCCATGGAAAAGCCGCCCAGGACCACTTTCCGACACTTGCTGGTGATCAGCGCAATGGCTTCATCAGTAGAGTTCATCCAGTCCGCAGCGCTTCGGGTGGCCAGATCTTCAGGGGCTGTTCCATGCCCTTTCAGACGGGGAACATAGACCCACCAGCCTTTGTCTGCAAGATATTCCGCAAGTCCGTCAAGTTCCATCGGGGCTGCCATGTAGCCGTGAAACAGAACAATTCCCATCTTGTTTGATCTTCCTTTTTTCAGTATGGGCTGACCCACAGATTTGTCTTTGGATTCTCCTTCAATGTAAAATGCGTCATAGTCGCGGACATAATCAGACAAAGCTTTGTCGAGCAAGAGCTTGGTAATGCGGCGGCGTATCCAGAACGCCGGCTGCCATGCAAGCCAGCGAATACTGCGCTGAAGCCTGACCAGCGGTTCGGTTTCATTGACCATAACAGCAATTGGGTTGTCGATCCGAACCCGATGAAAATTCAAGACACGGGGAATTGTTGATGACAGTTTTATCAGATCGTTGTCTTTCCGGGTCAAAACTCTTCTTTCAACGGCTATTTCGATAAAATCTTGAAATCGATGATAGTTGTCATCAGTGATGAGATGTATCTGATTTTCGACCAGGCTCTTATGTATAAATGATCCGGAGGGGCCTATCTTCTGGGTGACTGCCAAAAATACCCGTCGTCTCAGGTCAAAGGAATCAATTCGTTTAAATGGAATTTTGTTCAGCATTGCGGCGAAAAGATGGTCTGGATTCACGGTGGTCATGCTGTAAATGGCCGTCATGTATTGATGCATGATGTTCCATGCCTGTTTTCGCATGGCCCGCAGTGATGAAATGGGATCATCAAAATCAAACGTACGGATGGCGGAAATATCTCGTTCAATGGCTGAAGCCGTCAGACAGTCCTGAATGGGAATTGCAGCGCCAAAACGGATGTCAATATCCACGCCGGACAGCAGCATGGCACCTTCAGTCTTGATTTCATCCATCATGCGATCCGATGGATGATCCACCAGAAATTGGGCAAGGCGGCTCAGCGTATTCTCTCTGGCCCGCATGGGGTAATAGGTGATATTTACTGGGACAATAACAGTGCGGGTTGCCTTCAGCGGTTCGATATCCTCTATCTGAAACAGGGACATCAGCCGCCGGGCTTCATCCGGAAGAGTTTCCGCCAGGTTGATGATCCGCTGGCGGTAGAACTCGGTTCGAAGCGCAAGGGTTGCCGCTCCGGTATGCGGCGGGTGCTTGCCGCCGGCGTAAGAGAGCATGAACCGGCCTTTTTCAACCAGTTTCTTGTTTTTGACCATCAGGCCTTCCGGGTAGATTATCCAGGATGCCTCTCCGGTCAAAAGGCTTTTGACCATGAGCATGTCCCTGTCCGGACTCCGGGTTGAAACCACTCCGACAGCATTCAGGTAATCTCCAAGTGCGCCCTTGAACAGGTCGGCATCTCCGAGAGACCATACGGGTTTTTTGCCGGTAAGATAATAAATGTGATAGGGAAGAAACAGGGTTTCCATTCGGGTGAAATGATTGATGACAAAAATCAGCGATCCATGCGGAATATTGGCCTCGCCATGAAGATGGATTTTGGCTTTTGAAAACAGTGAAAGGGTTTTGATGGCAAGTCCGGTTGATTTGTATGCAAAGCGATTCATGGTTTCCCCTGTTTTTCAGTGATTTCTGCGTTCTTCCCTGTTGACACCCTCTTCAAATGTTACTAAATTAGCGATTATTTACAAAAAAATAAAGATATTTCCGGAGGTTCATGGTGTACTCGAAGATATTGATTCTGCGTTTTCCAAAGACCGAGGTACGAAAACCCATTGTTTGTTACCTGGTCAAAGATTATGATCTGATTTTTAACATTCTGAATGCAGCCATTCTTCCGCGAAAAGAAGGCGTCATGGTTTTGGAGCTGTCCGGAACCCGCAAAAATTTCAAGGAAGGAATCAAGTTTTTAAAATCTCAGGGGGTACAGGTTCAAAACGCCTCGCAGGAAGTCAAACGAGATACGAACAAATGTACCCAGTGCGGAGCCTGCACTGCGGTTTGCCCCACGGCGGCGCTCTATATTGTGCGTCCGGAGATGGCTGTGGAATTTGACGAAACCAAATGCAGCGTGTGCGAACTCTGCATCCCAGCCTGTCCCTCCCGGGCCATGGCCGCCCGGCCCACCGCCCAGACCTTTTTTGAATGAAGCAGATGATAGCCGTCGCCTTAAGCGGCGGCATTGATTCCCTGATCGCCGCAAAACTCCTGATTCAGCAGGGGCATTCGGTGGTCGGGATTCATTTTGTTACCGGTTACGAAACCAGTAACAGTCCCTCCCCTCAAGAGCTGGTGGAACTGCTCTCTTCCAGGCTTGGCATTGAAGTTTATCTGATGGACGCGGTTACGCCGTTCCAGGAAAATGTTGTCAACTATTTTGTCCGGACGTATTTGTCGGGACTCACACCCAATCCCTGCATGGTCTGTAACCCCCTGATCAAGTTCGGAACCGTTCTAAATTATGCTAAGAGCCTTGGCGCATCCTTTCTGGCGACCGGTCATTACGCCAGGATTACGCTGGATTCGGATGGAACCTTGCACCTGTTGAAGGGTATAGATCCGATGAAGGACCAGTCCTATTTTCTGTCCCGAATGACTCAGACACAACTATCCCATGCCAGCTTTCCGTTGGGCGATATGACCAAATCCCGGGTGATTCAACTGGCCCATGATCTGGAAATTCAGCCAGTACATCACGGTGAAAGCCAGGACATCTGTTTTATCAAGGACCGTACTTACGGCGAATTTCTGACGAATCAGGAAGGATTTGTTTCACCATCCGGGCCTATAACGACGGTCGCTGGAAAAATCATTGGCGAGCATCCGGGGCTGCATCTGTTCACCATCGGCCAGCGCCGAGGCATTAACTGTCCTGCAGCACAGCCCTATTATGTGGTCCGGTTGGACAGAGAGGCCAATACGCTCGTGGTGGGATTTAAATCCGATCTGCTAACTTCATCCTGCAGAGTGAGCGATATCAACTGGATCGTTGGACCGCCGGAGTTTCCTGCAAGGGTATATATCCGGGTCCGGTACCGGTCTCAAGCGGTTTGCTCAACGTTGTATCCCACGGATCGGGATGGGGTGATTGTTGTGTTTGACATTCCCCAGTCGTCGGTTACACCAGGGCAGGGAGCTGTTTTTTATCGGGATGACAGTGAAGTCATTGGTGGCGGTTGGGTCTGCGATGATTTGTAAACCAGAGCGGACGCAGTGATTAAGTCATGGGCGAAATCAGAAAAGGGTATATTAAAATTCATGGATAATATTCAATATATAGTTGATAATACAGGTAAGCCCGTATCTGCGATTGTACCCATTGACTTGTGGAACAATCTTGAACAGGCAAAGGACATTTTGGAACATGTGTACCTATCCGGTCTGATTTATAGCCTGAAACATGACACCATTTCCTGTGCTCTGGATGATATGCTGATCATTAGTATCCACTAATGTTGAATATTGCAGACCCCAATTTTGCAATGACTGCGGCCAGTCTATGGCGGGTATCCACAAATCGCTTGTCTTTGAATCCCGGTTTCCAGGTCAGGCTGGAAAGATCATCGGAAACCACCAGAATAGCGGAAAGTGCAACTCCCAGGAATACAGATACCGTAAACAGGGCGGATAGCTCCATTTCAACCGCAAGCGCCCCCTTGTTCAGAAAATGCTTCACTTTATCGGGCGTTTCACGGAAAATGGCATCCGTTGTCCAAATGGCACCTTCATGAAACGGCAGGGCGCTGGATTTGAGAGCAGATTTAATGCCGCAAGTCATGGCATCAGAGGGCCTTGCAATGAGGTTTGAAGAATATGCTTGAGAGGTGCCTTCGTCAATCCAGGCCAAGGTTGGAACGAGAATATCACCAATAGAAATGCTTGGGGAAATGGCACCGCACCAGCCCATAAAAATGATCTGTTTGGCACCCCATGCCGCCAGGGTTTCCAGGATCATCACGCTGTATGGCGCACCCATGAACGGGCCTGAAAGAAAAACCCCGTCATCCCGGACATAAAGATGACTCATGTATAGATCGCGGCGCCGATTTCCCAGTTCCAACGCGGTAATCAAAGCAGGCATATCTGTACGAGTTGCAGACAACACCCCCAGCGGACCTATCCGGGGAGTGTTGGGGGTGACGATAGGCTGAACAATACCTTTCATTATTCCGGACTGACTCTTGAGGCCATGTCGTCCTTGATTTCATCAATCATCTCGTAAAGCCACATCAAATCTTCCAGGGTCAGACGCCCGGCCTTGGCCGGGGCTCGCTGACCACCTTCTTTTTTGTTCAGAATACGGGGCCCGATCTGGAGCTTGGGCTGTCCTTTGTCATATTGATTGATTGAAATAATCAGGCCGGTTTCTTCACATTTCCATGTCTTCAGAACTTTGTCTTTATCAGGATCAAACGCCATCTACATTTCCTCCATCGAAAATTAATTATGAATTATGAATTATGAAATTCATAATTTTTGCAATGACTGCAGCACTGACCTCCGCCAACAAAAAACGCCTAATTACTGATTTTGGTAAAATCCGCAATGGTATCAAACAAGGAACATATCCGCTCCAGAAGCGTCAGCCGGTTTTTTCGAATATCCGGTTCCTCGGCCATAACCATAACCGCCACAAAAAAAGCATCCACTGGATCACGCAGAGAAGCCATGTCCCGAAGGGCCTGGGCAAAATCTCCGTTACTTAAATGCAGGCTCACCCGTTTTTTAATTGTCTGATAAGCATCGCAAAGGGCCAATTCGCTGGGATCCTGAAACAGGGATTCATCAATATTGGGTGAAAACTGGTCAAGAGATATTTTGGCGGCTTTCTTGACAATGTTAGCCACCCGTTTAAAGGCAATGGCAAGCGGTTCAAAGTCTGGCGCTGTCTTCAATTCTTCAAGTGCGCGAACCCGATTCCATACATTAGGAATATGGTCTGATGAAGCGCTGAGAACAGCGGCGATGCTGTCCTTGGCAAAGCCCTGTTCCGCCATTAAAAAAGACATGCGGCTCTGGAAAAACGCCTGAACTGAAACCGAGGTATCACGGATATGGTCAACATCAAACTGATCATAGATTTTCAGGCTGGTTTCTATGATATTAGCCAGTGAAAATGAAAATTTCCGATCAAGCATGATTTGAATCACACCGATGGCCTGTCTGCGGAGCGCATAGGGATCTGATGCGCCAGTTGGGGAAAGCCCTACACTGAAGCATCCGCACAGACTGTCCACTTTATCTGCGATGCTAAGAATGGAACCCATTAGCGTTTCAGGCAGTTGACCTCCGGAAGATGTCGGACGGTAGTGTTCTTCTATGGCGATGGATACGGCTTCGGATTCTCCGGATTTTGCCGCATACACTTTCCCCATTGTCCCCTGGAGTTTCGGAAACTCCACCACCATAAGAGTAACCAGGTCAGCCTTTGCCAACTTGGCGCTGCGGGAAAGTAGTTGAATGTCACCAGCATTCAGCCCAGCTTCAGCACCAATAAATTCAGCCAGTTTTTGCACCCGAATGGTTTTATCATATACCGTTCCCAGCTTTGCCTGAAAAAGAACGCCTTTAAGTTTGTCAACACAGGCATCGAGCGGTGTCTCTAAATCCGCCCTGTAAAAAAACTGGGCATCGCTTAGCCTGGCTCTCAAGACGCGTTCATGCCCTTTGGCCACGATATCCATATCTCTGGCATGAGTGTTGTTGACCGCAATAAAACAGGGCATGAGCTTGTCATTTTGATCAATGACTGCAAAGTATTTCTGATGTTCCCGCATGGAGGTGATCAGCACTTTATCCGGTAGTTCAAGAAACACCGGATCGAATTTTCCGGCCACAGCCACCGGATATTCCACAAGATTGGTTACGATATCGACAAGTTCATTATCAGGAAATACTTTTCCGCCCAGTCGTATGGCGATTTTTGATACTTCCTTGTTCACCAACTCTTTTCGTTCAGTCATATCTACCAGGACATGGGCGTTTCGCATCGCATCGCAATATTCTGACGGTTTAGCAATCTTGATTTTGCAGGGGCTCATGAACCGGTGCCCCAGGACAAAATGGTTGCTGGAAATGTTTCCCAGATCAAAGGAGATGACTTTATCGCCATATAGCGCAAGGATTGTATGAATCGGTCTGGCAAACTGTATCCGCAGATCCGCCCATTTCATGATTTTGGGAAAAGGCGTTGCCAGAATCAGATCCGGCAGCAGGGTTTTCAGGATTGCTATCGTGGTCTGACCCTGATCGATAACCGAGGCGCAAAGATATCGTCCCTTGGGTGTTTCCTTTACTGTCAATTCACCCACCGGTAGATGGACTTTTTCAGCAAATTTTTCAGCGGCCATTGTTGGCTTGCCACTTTCCGTAAACCCCACTTTGACCGATGGCCCCAGCACTTCCATTTCAAGGGAAGATTGTTCGGGAGCTACGGCCTGGATTTCAACAGCCAACCGTTTGGGAGTTCCATAAGTCAGCGCCTTGCCATGTGCAATGCGAGCGTCACTTAGCTTTTGAATCAACGTGGATGAGAGAAAGGATAGAGCAGGTTCGATATAGCCGGCCGGAATTTCTTCACATCCGATTTCAAGTAAAATATTGTCCATTTTTACCTCGTTATCATTTTTTTCAGAAGGGAGCCAAGGAGATGGGTATTGAGATATCAATATATCAATACCCGTCCCCTACTTTTTCAGAAGTGGAAAGTCCATGGCCTCACGCTGTTTCAGATAGGCTTCCGCGCAGGCCCTGGCCAGGTTTCGGATGCGCGTGATATAGCCGGTTCGCTCGGTGACGCTGATGGCGCCTCTGGCATCCAGAAGGTTGAAGGTGTGGGAGCATTTGAGGCAGTATTCGTATGACGGAATAACTAAGGACTGATCAATGATCCGTCTGGATTCGGCCTCATACTGGTTGAAAAGAGAAAAGAGCATTTCCACATCCGCAACTTCAAAATTGTAGGTTGACTGTTCCACTTCCTGTTGATGATGGACCTGGCCGTAGGTTACATCATTATTCCATTTTAGGTCATATACATTGTCAACACCTTGAAGGTACATGGCGAGTCGCTCCAGTCCATAAGTCAATTCAACGGATATGGGATGGAGTTCAATGCTCCCCGCCAGTTGAAAATATGTGAACTGGGTTACCTCCATGCCGTCCAGCCATACTTCCCATCCCAGACCGGATGCGCCAAGTGTGGGGGATTCCCAGTCATCTTCAACAAATCGTATGTCATGATCCAGCGGATCAATACCCAGCGTCTTCAGGCTTTGAAGATACAGATCCTGGACATCAAGCGGGGATGGCTTCAGCAGTACCTGAAATTGATAATAGTGCTGAAGCCGGTTGGGATTGTCTCCGTACCGGCCATCTGTGGGCCGTCTGGAAGGCTGAACATACGCGACATTCCATGGCTCCGGCCCAAGCGCCTTTAACAATGTAAAATGGTGAAAGGTTCCGGCTCCTACCTGAAGATCGTAGGGTTGAACCAGAACACATCCTTTTGCTCCCCAGAATTTCTGCAAAGACAATATCACATCCTGAAAGTTCATTGTAATCCTCACATTATAATCGAAAAAATTTCTGCGATCTCATTGTCGAAATGTCAATATTACCAATCTGCCAATTTATACTGCGAACGGGCATAATCTGCGCTTTTCATAAACTCCCTCTCCCAGCGGTGGAGGGTTGGGGGGAATCAAAAACGTAAAATTATGCCAGTTCGCAGTATATATGTGTATATCGGTATTGACTGTCACTTGCGAATATTGCTGGCAAAATTTCTGCTGATTGTGCGCTCAAAATCCGAGACGATGCATTCAACGTCGGAGCAAACCGCGCCACCTGCTGCTTCAGCGGTTGCGGACACGCTCTTGGCCAGGTTATAGCTTAGCACAGTCACCGCTTTGGGACAAGCAGAAAAGAGCGCCTGGAAGACTAACGTGTCGATTTCACAAACGGTTGCTGATGTGCGAGATCGGATGGTCGCCGGATGGGCATCCCCCAGTAGCGCCACCTCACACCCGAAACAATCCCCAGGGCTTAGCATATCCATCGGCTGAGCTATTCTGCCCCGTTTTCTAATGGCAGTGAGCAGTCCTTCGATGAGTACGAAGGCGCTCAAGCCCGTCTCACCGGCATGAACAATCTCCTGATCAGCCTGTATCGTCTGGATATTGGACTTGGAAGCAATCAAAGTGAGATATTCTGAATCCAGGCCGTCGAACATGGGACAGGCAGCCAGAACATAGATTATCTCCGGAGCTGATGGAAAAGCACTCCGCCAGGTGTAGCCATTCAAAGGAGTATGCTCCAACTTGTTCATGGCAGGTCGAATCCCGGTCTGCCTCAGGTGCTTGAGTACACACTGCAGGGTCAGAGTGTGCCCCAGTTCCTTTTGCCACAAGTCGCAGAAGTAGTGGATGCGGTATTCTATTCCATGAGGAGTGATAGTCCACACCAGCACATAAGGTGGCGGATAGCTCTCGGAGGAAAAAGTGGAGCAGGCCTCAATACCTGCAGCTAACAGGATGCGCATGACCCGTTCGTGAGGGATTGAGGCATCAATGGTCACTGCCTGAAAGTCATTGACGTAGCTTTTTTGTTTTGAATAATTAGTGATCGTTACAGATGCCAGCTTGTTATTAGGCAGCACGATGACGTTGTGAAATGTATCAAGGATGTGAGTGGTACGCCAACTGATCTCCAGTACCTCGCCCTCAATGGGCGTAGATCCTCCGTCGAGCAGGATGCTGTCACCGATCTTGATTGGGCGGTCAATATTGAGGGCCAGGCCTGAAAAGATATCCTGGAGCAACGCTTGCAGCGCTAAACCTAACACGATACCCGCCACCCCCGATGCGGCCCACAGGACAGTCAGGTCTTGTTTAAAAACGACCGCCAGAATGGCTCCACCAGTAACCAGATAAATGACCATGCTGGAGAACTGCTTGAGTAGGCCAGGCATCGGGCTACCCAAGGTGCTGGCAATGAATCCATCGAAGATGATGTGTCGGACAAAGCGATCCAGCAGCACCCCAACGGACAAAAACAGGGTCATCCCCAAGATGTGGGAGATAATTTGGCGGCTACTGTCCAGAGCGGCCAATCCAAACGTCTGGTAGGCATCACCTGCAAAAAAGAATACGAACCCGGTGGTGGTAGCGACCAGTAACGGAACAACCAGTTTGCGAAGGATTAGATGTGCTGAGTCACTCATATTTAAACCAGTGTTAAGGGTTAAGTAGGGGCGGGTTCGCCAAAAGATATTCTGGCGAACCCGCCCCTATAAATGACTATCAAGCCAGAGTAAAACGTCCGATCTGATCCGCAGCTTGTTGAATCATCTTCGACAGGCTCTCCATTGTGGCATCGATCTCGGTTGCGGCGGCGGCGTTGTTCTCCCCTGCAGCCTGCAGTTCGACCACACTGGCCGACAGTTGCTGAACTGCCGCAGCCTGTTGGGTGATGGCGCTGGCAATAATATGAACCGTTTGTTCACTTTCTTGTGCAGCTTGTGCAATACGCTCAATGGCGCTCTGGGTTTCGGCGGCGGCGGCCACGCCGCCTCCAACGTTGTGAGAAGCCTCGGCTGTCAGGGTGGAGATATCTGCAACCGCAGCAGAAGCCTCCTCGGCCAGCTTTCCGATCTGCTGGGCTACTATGCCAAAGCCCAGCCCGTGCTCGCCAGCACGGGCCGCCTCAATACCTGCGTTGAGCGCCAGAATGTGGGTTTTTTCGGCAATTCTGGATATCCGGTCGCTAATTTTGGCAACCTTGACATTGCTGGTGGCAATCAACTCGACTGCCTGAATCAGCTTCGATAGTTGAGCCCGTCCCTCTTGGGACTGACTGGCTGTCGTGCAGGCCAAGGCATTGCCCTTTTCCGCATTGACAGATATTTCTTCAACCGACATTGCGGTCTGGCTGATAGCAGTCGATACCTCAATCAGCATCATGAGCTGTCTTTCGGATTGGGAGGCCACATCCCCTGCCGCAGCAGAAGTCTGGGTTGCCGCTACTGCAATATTCTGACTGTTGGAAGCGATCTCTCCCAGGGTCTTTCGCAGCTCGTTGATGGCCGCGTTCATATTGGTGCGCATTAGCGCAAATTCCCCCTGGTAGTTGCCTGTAACATTCGACCGTAAATCACCCATGGCCAATTTCTCGGCTATCCCGCTCAACTCGCTCAGCAGGCCACCCAGTGAGTCTAGGCTACGGTTGACGTTGGCCTTCATGGCCCGCAGATCCCCTTCATAGGCCCCAACCATCCTTCCCTGAGTATCTCCTCCTGCTACCTTCTGCATTACCTCCGCCACCTCAGTCAAGGGGCGGGAGATGGTGTCTGTCAGTTGGTTGATCCCCTTGAGCAGACTGGCGAATTCGCCCTTATGTCGGCTTGGATCAAGACGGAACGATAGTGTGCCAGCCTCCACTGCATCAATCAACTGACGCAGATCTTCGGACACATCCTTCACGGTCACGGAAATGGCTACGGCCGCCCGAGTCATCTGCCCGATCTCATCGCGGCGGCCGTCATCAACCAGACTACTATCCAGATGGCCCTCGCTCATATTATCGATCATATCCAAAACCTTACCCAAAGGCTTGGTAATCGATCGGGCAACGGTCAATCCCAGAATTATCGCCAAAAGCATGCCGATAATCCCTGAGACGATGTTCGTGTTTCTGACTTTGGTATAATTTTCTTCACTTGCCTTATGAAGTTCCTGGGCAATCCGTACTTGTATGTTGCTAAGCTCTTCCAGGGGTCCTCTCACTGCATTTCTGGCGTTTCTTGTGCTATTGCCCTCATGGAGACCATGTAGGGCAGCCTTTTCCCCGCCGTTCTTGATCAATGATACGGTTTCAGTTATCGCCTTTTGATAGTCCACCCATCCCAAGTCAAACCGGGTCAGCAAATCTTTTTCCTCAGACGTTAGATAAGTCGCCCGATAAAGGTCCATCTGCTTTTTTATTTCATCAACGGCATGAGCAATTTCCTGATCAAGCCTCGGGTCATCAGGGACAAGGAGATACCGGTGAACATCCGCCCACATCCGATTGATGTTCAAACGGACAATAGCGATTTGCTCAAAGGGCAGAAGCTGATCGTAGTAGAGTGATTCCATTCCCTGGTGCATGGACTTTGCGCTTGAATAACCCAGCGCCGCCACCGCCACGACAACAAGAGCAATGGCCCCAAAGCTTATCATCAATTTGTTGCTTAATTTTAGATTCTTGAACATTTTATATCCTATTCGGTTTAAGACAAACGACTTCACTTTTTGTCGATACGCATAGTGGAAACCATGAGAAAAGAAAGGCAACCATCAAGTATGCGCAGCAGCCAATACTTTACGGCGGATCAGTTTTCATACATTCCATGCTTTCGGCGGGCAGCCAGCCCATAAGCGAGGACATAAAAGCACTACCAGGTGAGGACAAGCAGTCGGATGCGAGATGGCGAAACCGATATATCCACTCCTCTGAGGTCTCATCCAAAACCACCCCATCGAAGAGCTGCGCCACCAGCTCAGGAACGGCTGGAAGTAGATGCAGTCCACCGGCAAGTGTAGCCGAAGCTGCACCGACCTCGTCCACAGCCAGGACCATGCGTCGCCCGCCTTCGATATCGACCACCACGCCCAGTTTTTGCCTGGACTCACCGTCATGGCCCATCAGTTGGGCGGCATTGATGACCGGCATATCCATGGAAGAAGAGCTTTGCTTCAAAAGGCCATTCGTAGTTTCCAGTACATACCCTATCATACCCAAGGGCAGAAGACAGCGGAAGGGGCCGCAACGCAGATGCAGATCGCCCTGGAATCCCCAGGCGGGCACCTTCCTGGTCTGAGATGTCACAGAGAAGTTATTTAGTATGCCGCCAGGATCGACGATTTCAACGAAAACCCCTTCCTCGGTTTCGTACCATAGCGCCGGGGTATCGTCCGGAACATTGATGCAGCGTATTCTTTCATAAGCTACAGCATGCAGCCCGAGTACAGAGGCTGCTGTCCATGCTACCCGCTCGTTTTTGGGCTTGACGATCATTACCCAGGCAGCAGCGCCCTCCTCCAGTTCGCAAACCATGCGCGAAGGTATAGGACAGGCTGGAAGTACCTCGTCGTCCAGCCGGATCAGCTTCCAGAAAAGGCCAGACTCAGTGGTGTAGTCGTAGTACTTCTCGACTCGATCCACGCGCTCAATGGAGGCCGCCGGCACTCCGATGACCCGCCCCCGGTCTCGCACCAGAAGGAGCTGCAGGGGACGGCCCATTGTTCGAGTACCCACATTGGCAATGGCGGGAGCGGCGGCAGGCGCGAAGGGAGGCAGAAACCGGGATATCTGAGAAATGAAGGACGTTGGGAATTCAGAGCGCTGACTGGGGGCTGAAATCTTCTCATCAACTGAGGATACCCGATCGACTCGAAAAGCGACCCTACCATCTCCATGCAAGACTACAACAACATTCCGCCCTGTCCCTGGCTGTCCTGTCAGGATCTGAGCCACATCCACCTGGATGACTGGAGAGCCGTTGACAATGGCCATTCCCTCCACAGGCAGCTTGGCCAGAGGCAGGGGGGCCAGCGGCGGAGAAATCACCACCAAAAGAGCCTCATTGATGGGCAGGGTGAATTCTGCATCCCCTACACCGAGTTGGAGCATACCAGTGTGGGCGGAAGAACTGTCAGGGTTGTTTGTCACACTGGAAAACTTTCTGATAGAAAGATGATATGATAAACATCACCTTCGTGTTGATAGTCAATGTTCAAGTTTTTTGTATCCTGTTGAAATTACAATACACACCAAACAGTACCGAATCAATATCAATAAAACTATTTTGGGGGAGCATTAGCACCTGTCGTTGATGCTGTCAAGTCGATTCTGTACAGCCACACGATAATTTTGATCTGCTCGATATATGTAAAGAAAACAGTGGGTTTGTCATTTTGGCCACTCGCGTAAAATCAGGTGCGTATAAGCTGGTGCATCATTCGTCAAGGTCATTTAACAGTCAATCCATCCGAATCAATTTGAACATTTAAAAGACGCGCCTCTGGTATTTGCACCAGAATTTTCTCCCAGGTGTTGCGCAAAAGATCAATGGCGCTGATTTCACCAATGGCCCAGACACAGCCTCCCCCTCCTGCACCGGTAAACCGGCCGCCACAGTCCAGTTTCCTTGCAGCCTGAATGAGTTCCATGCCCATGTCATCCAGAACATCCGGAGTCATTTGCTGTCGGATAGCGGTTTCCAGATTCATGATGTCTCCGGCTTTTTGATACCTGCCCCCAAGAAGGGCTTCAGAAAAACGGTGGGTGTGATTGGCAATAGCTATCCATTCTTTTCGGGTGGAGCCTTCAATAAACTGATCCACCCATTTGCGGTTGACCTGTCTGGACTCATGCGGAACGCCACAATAGGCCACTAGAATATGCAGGGAAAAATCATCATGAAAGGTTTTACTGACCAGGACTTTTTTCCGGAATCTGCTGGCGCTTGGCGTATTTTCCCAGTACCAGGCATTGACCCCGCCATAGGCAGCGGCTAGTTGATCCTGGAACCCACAGGGGACACCGGCTACACTTTCTTCAATAGAATGCGCCAGCAGCACAATATGTTTGCGGGTCATGGGCTTTTGACCGGTTTTTTCAAGGAGCCTGGAAAGCGCCGCAACCAGCGCAATGGCCGCTGCCGAAGATCCGCCCAAAGCGCTTCGTGGTGGAGAGGCGGACTCGATATCAATGTGGATACCGCTTACGCCAAAATATGTGGCTATGGCGAACATCAGGCCCAGGGGATGGTTAAAAGGCGCAGCATCTTCGGGAAAAGAGACGCTTTCAAAGCCGGCGGAACTCACTTTTACTTGCCCCAAAACACAGGGAAGAATTCTAACTCTGGTTCTCAGGTTGATTGCTGCATTAACCGTGCATGGATTAAGGCGCCTTAACGGCAAATGGAATGTCTTAATATCAAGCGTGCCTCCCATATCGATCCGGCAGGGAGCAGAAGCTTCGATCGGAGCAGATTTCAAAATATTCAGATAGATTTTCGACATGAGTTTACCTCGTTTTTTACCTTCTCATTTCGTAACTGCCTTAGAATGGAAAGGCTTTTGGTCTCTTTTCCGAGATGATAGGGAACGAATGCCTCCAAAAATTCCAGGCTTTCCCGAATGGACTGGGCGGAAAACCTGACTCTGGCTATCTTGTTCCAGTTTCCGCATCCCATCCACTGCAGTTGTTTGATCGTTCCCATGGACAGATAGAACAGTGAAGAAACAGCGGAATTGCAGGCGGAACAAATCATGCCACCTTTTGCAAAATTGATTCCGATGCGCCGCCCATTCAAACAATCCATTTCGATATGGCAGAGGCCGCAGGCGCTAAAATCGGGAGAAAAACCTGAAATGATCATTAGCCTCATTTGGAATACAATACTCAGCAGTTCATCCGGCAGATCGCTTCTATCCAGCCTGTCCAGTACCTGATATAGCAGGTCATATACTTGGGGCTGCGCAACGTCCGGTTCCATCCAGTTGTTGATGATTTCAACAAAATAACTGGTATATACTGTTTTCTTGAAATCCGAACGAATTTGACAGAACGGATGCTTTATTGTTGACTCCTGAAGCACCGGAAGGCGTCCTGCGCCAGTTGAGCAAACTATCTCGAAAGCTGAAAACAAATCCAGCGCACCGCAAAATCGCTTCCCGTTTTTTCTCGCGGATTTGGCAATCAGGGAAATTTTACCACGGGTCGGGGAGAAAAACGTCAAAATAAGATCATTATCACCAAAATCAACCCTTCGTAGCAAAATGGCAGGCGTGGTAAAATAAACGGTCATAATTCGTATTAGTAAGAGCCAATTGCAAAACTAGTCAACATGATGTGAAAATCGAAGAAAATCAGAGAAAACACAAGAAAGAAATGGGGTTTTGCAATTACCCCGTAAAAGAGCATATCTGTGTTTATCTGTGGTTCCAAGGTGTCATAGTGTAACTTTAATGTGAGACCTGGTTCGCAGTTCTTCCAGCCATTTTGAAAATTTCTGATCCTCAATATCCTTATACAACTTGTTTTCGATTTCGGCAGTGGCATCTTCAATCGTTTTGCTGGCGCTCTTAACTTTATCCAGAAGGCGGAAAATCTGATATCCATAATCAGTTTCAACGACTCCGGAATATTGGCCTGGCTTCATATCTTTCAAAGCATCACGAATCTTTGGATCGATGGTAGAAAGGGAAAATGTTCCCAGCTCACCACCTTGAACCCTGGTAGTGCTGTCGGAAAAAGTCTGAATCACTTCATCTATGGACTTACCCGCTTTGAGTTCCTGAAGAATCGCAGCCATTTTCTGATATGTTTGCGTTCGTATGGAAGGGTCAGGGCTTTCCGGATATTTGATCATGACATTAGCAAGATGATATTTTTCCTCAACACTATATGTCTCAGGATTGGAATCGTAATAGGCTTTGATGTCTTCCTTGGTGATGACAATCTTGGATTTGATTTCCCGATTAACCAGATTTGATCGTAAAATATGCTCTTTTGTTCGTTTGCGATATTCCTCAAGGGTTATTCCCTCCCTGGAAAGCGCTTGCCGAAGTGATTCATCTGTTAAGGAATTGGTTTTCTTGATTCGCTCAATGGCATTGTCAACTTCTTTATCTGAGGCCGTGATTTTATATCGGACGATTTCCTGATCGGTTAATTTCTGATCAACCATTTGATTGAGTACCTCGTCCCGAACCTTGAAAATCATCTGACGTTCCTTGTCTTGGGGGTATCCCATGGCATTGATTTTCTCAAGATAGGGCTTTACCTGGCTGTTGAGATCGTCCAGAGTAATCAAATCGTTGTTAACCACTGCTACAATTCGGTCGATCAGTTCAGCCCCAATTGCTGGATTTGTGGGATACCAGGCAGTCTGCATCACCCATGCGGCAGCGGCGGCCACCAGCATGGGGATATGTCGTGTTATAAATCGGATAATGATGTGTTGGGTCATGATTGCTTGCATGCTCCTTTATTTTTTTGCATTGTCAGGAATTGTTAACACGCTGACCAATCTCTTTCAAGATGTTTTTGGTTTCTGACAGCAGACCGCTGAAATGACGCTTTGCCAGATGAACCTTCAAAACATGGTCTGGGGTGAATTCAAATCGTCCCTTCTCGGACACGATCATGTCCACGATTCCAAACGGATTCTTCTGGTGCGCCTCGGAGAATCGCAGATGCAGTTGCTGCCCGAAGAGATTCAGGCGCTTGACCCCGGCAGCCTTGCACAGTAATTTGAGCATCATTTTCAGCAAAAGGTTGGCAGCCTCATCCGGAAGCTGTCCGAAACGATCAATCATCTCTTTTTTATAATCGGATATCTCCGCCAGAGTGGTCATTTTCGCTAATCGCCGATATGCCACAAGCCGCTGATCTATATCCGAAATATAGGTTTCAGGGATGTAGGCGCTCATTGTAATCTGAACATCTGGCTCAAGGGTTTGCAGAATCGGTTCCCCCTTGATTTCGGACATGGCTTCTTCCATCAGCTTCAGAAACATATCGTAGCCTACGGCTGCAATGTGACCCGACTGGGAGGCGCCCAGAATCGTTCCGCCGCCCCTGATTTTCAGATCACTCATGGCGATCTGAAAACCGGATCCCAAATCGCTGTGTTCCATGAGTACTTTCAGCCGTTTCAAGGCATCCGGATTCAGCGTGTGTTCGGCAGGAATAAACAGATAGGCGAATGCCTGTTCATTAGACCGGCCAACGCGCCCACGAAGTTGATATATTTGGGCCAGTCCAAATCTGTCGGCCCTGTTGACCAGCATGGTGTTGGCGGAAGGAATATCAAGGCCGGATTCAATAATGGTGGTGCAGACCAGCATATCCAGTTCGTTTTTCGTGAATCGCAGCATGACTTCTTCCAGTTCATGGGGACTCATGCGGCCATGCGCCACATCCAGCCGCACTTCCGGGACCAGTTTTTTCAGGTGGTCGGACATGGACCAGATGGTGTGAATGTTGTTGTGTACAAAATAAATCTGGCCTTTTCGCTCCAGCTCCTTTCGAATGGCTTCTGTGACGACGGTGTCATCAAATTCTGAAATAAACGTGGCGATTGGCTGACGGTGCTCTGGAGGCGTGGAGATGATGCTGATATCCCGAACTCCCATCATGGACATGTGAAGGGTTCGGGGAATCGGGGTAGCAGTAAGGGCCAGAACATCCACATTATGTTTGAATTTTTTCAGTTTTTCCTTGTGAGTTACTCCAAATCGCTGTTCTTCATCCAGGACTATCAGTCCAAGGTCCTTGAAACCGACATCCTTCTGAAGCAGGCGATGGGTTCCGATCACAATATCCACAGCCCCGGATTTCAGGTCTTCAATAATGTTTTTCTGTTTCTTGGCGCTTCGGAACCGGCTTAAACAGGCAACCCGCACAGGATACCGCTTGAAACGTGCGGAAAACGTTTCAAAATGCTGTTCAGCCAACACCGTGGTAGGGACCAAAATCGCTACTTGCTTGCTGTTGTTGACCGCCAGAAAAGATGCCCTAAGGGCCACTTCGGTCTTGCCGTATCCAACATCCCCGCAAACGAGTCTGTCCATTGGGGCGAGAGCCTGCATGTCTTGAAGAACATCGTCGATGGCCCGCAGTTGATCCGGGGTTTCTTCATAAGCAAAGCTGGCTTCAAAATCCTGAAAATAGCTGTCAATGCCCTGAAATGAAATGCCCGCAGCCACTTTTCGACTGGCGTAGAGTTTGAGAAGCTCACCTGCGATTTTTTCAACGGATTCCTTGACCTGTTTTTTGACCCGGTCCCAGGATTTCCCACCCATTTTGTCCAATACCGGCGCGACCCCTTCCACTCCCAGGTACTTCTGAACCATGTTCATACGTACCACCGGAAGATAGAGTTTGTCCGCATCCCGATAGGTGATAAGCAGAAAATCATTGGTGGCGCCGTCCACAATCAGCTTCATCAGTCCTTCATACTGGCCGATGCCGTGATCGCTGTGAACGACCAGGTCTCCTCTTTTCAGCTCCCCAAAAATAAGTTGTTCAGTGTGTATTTTTGAAGCAGGAAGGTGCTTTCGGTGATACTTCCTGCCGAATATCTCGTCTTCGGAAATAATAGCAAGGGATTCATCCGGCCACACAAAACCTGAAGAAATGCGCCCAAGGCAGGCATATACCCGGCCCTTTCCCAGGGACAGGTCCGGAATGACATTCGCAAGTTTCAGTTGAATCCCGTAAGGCTGCAGCAGGGAAAGGAGCCGTTCGGCCTGAGACCGGGTGCTGCATACAATCAGGGTCGTGTATCTTTGTTCTTTTTTTTCATTGATCCACGTCGCAAGCGGCAGCAGGAGCAGTTCGGCATCACGCTGCGCGGCCAACTGTTCCTGGATATCCGTATTGTTCTCAACTGACAATGCGAAAGATTGGATCGGTTGTGGCGTACTGCCATGGGAAGTCAGCGATACTTGTCTGAGGATCAGCGGAAAGCGCTCCAGAACCGCAAGATAGAACGGGTCCCATGTTTCATGCAATGCCTCTGGCTCAACACACAGGGTGGCGTTTTTTCGCGACATCATGTATTGCCGAACGGTTTTGTCGTGAAAAGCCAGTGCGGATTTTTCCAGCTCGGAAGGCTCCACCATCACGAACAAAGTGTCTTGCGGCGCATAGTTCAGGAGATTTTCCATCTTGGGGTAAAACAACGGGGTCAGGAATTCAATTCCAGGAAAAACACCTTCTTTTTTGATGCGATCAACCAGATCCCTGATTGTTGTGACCGGTAGATCCAGAACAGATGCCTGTTCACGAATCCGATTGATGACCGGTTCGATGGACTCCATCTTGATAATGGCTTCCCGTGCGGGAATGATAATGGCCTCGGAAATGTTTCTGATCGTGCGCTGGCTGGATGCGGAAAAAAACCGGATGGTTTCGACGCTTTCACCAAAAAGCTCAATACGAAGGGGGTCTGCATACAGCGGAGAAAAAACATCCAGAATTCCTCCACGGATGCAGTAATCTCCGGGTTCTTCCACAATCATCGTCCGAACATAACCGCCAGAAACCATTTTCTCCACCAGGCGATCCAGACTGATTTCTTCATTTTCCATCAAAAGCTCTGAATAATTGCAGATATCTTGTCTGGGAATGAGTTTTTGAAGAAGGCCTTCAATCGGTGTGATCACGATGGGAGAGGAAGTAGCGTAAATGAGTTGATACAAAACGGAAATCCGTTTGGTCGAGGCCTCGCTGTGGCTGGACAGCGATTTATACGCCCCGGCGGCGGACGCGGGAAAAAAGCTTATGGGCAGCGGGGTCGAGCCTGCATAAAAAAGCATATCCTCCATCAGTTGCTGGGCTTCTTTGGCCGATGGCATCACAATAATCATCGGAATGGGATGGTTTTGATACAGGGTCGTACATAAATAAGCCTGCTGCGAGGTAGAAATTTCCGAGCATTCAATACGTTGATTTCTATAGGGAATTGCATCAATCATTGAGCGGAGCATATTTTTTTCTTGATTTTGAAGCATAAACAAAGTATCCAATCCTGACAGATGGTGCTGGCCGGCGTAGCTCAGTTGGTAGAGCAGCTGATTCGTAATCAGCAGGTCAGCGGTTCGAATCCGCTCGCCGGCTCCAAATAAATCAATAAGTTACAGTGTATAATGGTGTCAATTAACGATACATGAAAAGTCCAGTTAGCCCCGTATTTTTCCTCTGTGGTTCAAGAAGTCTTCAAAAGCACCTCCTGCAAATCGCCGCATGGAGATGAAAAGCTCAAACAAATTTTCTCCACAGACTTACCGCCCGATAATAATCAAAGGTGCCAGATAAAGGCAAGAATTTTCTGTTTGAAAACTGACTTCGTTAAAAGGGGGGGACACATGCAAATAAATATTACTCATCGTCTGATCTATACCAGCAGGTGTACTGCAGCTATAGACGGAAATTTATTGCTCAATGTACATTGTCTTTCAGTAACCGTTCACTCCCCTCCCAACCTCCCTCCTTTGGGGGGAGAGGTCTGAACGCTTATGTCGTTCATGTATTAATCCTACGTTGGGAGACTTATCGCTTTGGGCGGATTTTGTTTATGAGTTCAATCCGATAATAATCCTTTTTAAATTGGCGAAATCAGGTACCAACCTCCAAGATTAACCTCATTGGCTGTTTTTTTCTTTTGATTGTCCTGGTGTCAACTTCCCTGTCGTTTCAGCACATCCTTCTAAGTCCATATCATTAAAGTATTAGCAATTGGCTGATCAAAAGTCCTACTGTTTATGTGTGGATACGTTCTGGGAGACAGTTCAGAAAAAGCATTCTTTAGTGAACTGGTTTCTGCTCAAATAGTCAAACATGGAGAATTAATGTGAAACTGACGGTGGTAATGGTTGGCGGAATCAACCGCTCAACCCGGATGGTATCGGTTCCAACCGGTGTGATTATAGCCTTGGGGGCATGGCTCTGCCTTTCAGTAATAGCGGGTTTTTTTTGCTATTTTTCATTTGAAGGCGGGCGAAATCTGTCGGTAACCCAAAAAAAACTGGAAGCCCAATGTACGATTCAGGAAAACGAACTGTCGGCCAAAACCGCTGAAATATACGCTCAAAAAGATCGGATTGAAGAACTGGACGGTGGACTGAAAAAAATAAAGTCAAAACTGGACAGAATATTTCAGATGGATGCGCGAATCCGGCAATATCTGGGGCTGGATGCGCGGGAATTCAACGCCCCGGATGGTTCGCATCAGGGCGGTATTCCGCCGCAGTTGGGAGATGCAGTCACTGAAACACAGGTAAAATGGGAACTGCGTTATCCAGATATCCGGTCGGGTGATGTTCTGATGGCCTATGCCATTTTCATTCATGAATCGACATTCGAACTGATGAATTTTGTTGAAAAACGGGATGAAAAAGTTCGACGGATTCCATCCATATTGCCAGTGCGGGGAAATGGTATCTGGCTGTCCTCGTTTTTTGGATATCGAAAAGATCCGCTCACAGGTCAAAAGGCTCTTCATAATGGTCTGGATATAGCCGGCCAGTATGATATAGAAATTATTGCACCAGCAGACGGAACCGTAGAAGATGATGAACGTGATCGATTTCTGGGGAATGTTATCAAACTGGATCATGGTGAAGGTGTTAAAACGATTTTTGGCCATTTATCCAGAATCACTGTAAAAAAGAAAGATAAAATCAAAAGAGGTCAGGTTATTGGTTACATGGGCAACTCTGGCAGAAGCACCGGAACCCATCTACATTATTCAATCACCAGGGGTGAAATGCACTTTGACCCTATGGATTATATCTGGGATTACAGCTTTGAAAATAATCGTCTCAATCCCTATATGGCGGCAACAGATCAATAGACTGGTTTTAGGATATACCCTACATGCAGAAATTATTTTCAAAATTTAAAGATTCAGGACCAGATATTTCCAGGGTGGATACGATTATCGGACCGGACAGTATGTTTCAGGGAGTCCTCTTTCTGAAAAACACCGTTTGTGTGGAAGGAAATTTCAAGGGCAGAATCGAGAGTAAAAACGCTGTGATCATTGGAAAGTCAGGCATGGTTGAGGGGGACATCACCGCGAATTATATCATTGTAAACGGCGATGTGACTGGTACCATTTCAGCCTATCAGCAGTTTGAACTGGGGGCCACCGGAAAAGTGATTGGAAATGTGGAGGCCAAAGCCATCATGATTGAAAAAGGCGGTGTTTTGCAGGGATTCTGCCGTATGCTCACAAGCAGTGATGAAGAAACCCAAAACAGCCGGATGCAGCCCAGACAATTGAATTCACTGGATACATCGCCAGTTCATTTGGAAGCCGGAGAAATGGTGGATTGTGAAAAAAACACATAAAATCTTGCTGTTTTTTGTTAATAGTGGAGTCTTATGTTCAGGCTGGATTTCATGTTCTGGATCATCCCCGAATTGTCTTGAGTCATACAGACTGGTTTAAAAATAGCAAAACTCAAAGCGAGTCAATGATTTCCGTCTCATCTGACAAGAGATGCCAGTTCAACGACAAACGCTTTCATCTGTTTAGCTAATGATGCTATGATATAGCCGCCATCAGGCAATAGTA
>CAIMCT010000510.1 GCA_903839535.1 uncultured Desulfobacteraceae bacterium | reverse complement strand
CAACAATCAGTATTCTGTTCTTCGATGACATTCCGATACTTATCCACCGTTCTTCATTTTCGGAATGATATTCATCAGGGAAAGTAACCAGAAAAGGATCATTGAAAACTGTTTTGGCTTCCTCAAAGCTGACCTTGTGTTTTCTGATATTCTTTTCTGCTTTGTTCCTGTCCCATTCAAATATCAGTTCTCTGTTTTTCATTACTATATCTTCTTTAAATCCTCATGATATTGGTATCATTCTTAAATTTCATCGAACGCTCTTGTGCCCGCTAATCTAACAAACTAAAATCGAAAGGATTCCCCCCTTTGAAAAAGGGGGGCCAGGGGGGATTTAGGATGTAGTCGGTCTGGAAACCAAAATCCTTAAAAAGCAACTCATGAACATTCAAAGCAAGGTTACGGATTTTGAAAGCCGATACAAAAAACTCGATAGAGATTCTCTTTACGGCCAGGTTGATGATATGGAACTCCTCGAATGGGAAGGGGAAATCGAAACGATTGATCGTTTACGAAAAAAACTGACTTTTCTTGAGCAAATTGCCTTTGAATATGAATGAGTATATTTCAAAAATTGAGAATTTAATTCGATCCTGTTTTCTCATAAGCGATTATCGGTTGAATACCAACAGAAGAACACAGGACATAGCGTTTATATCAGGGCGGATAGATTTCATCGAAGGTTCTTTCCTCGATTTCAAGGAGTTTGTCGAAAAGACCGAAAAAGGGATCGAAAAATACAAATATGGGTATAATTATCGAAAGTCTTCTGTTTTGAGGGCTGTCCACCGATATGTATTCGATGATATTTATCAAATCATTTTCTGCAACATTGGTCCAAATTATTTCATACCTTGAATTCATTACAATTTTTCTTTCAACGAATTCTCAATACCATTAAACACTTCCGACTGCAGCCTTACCCTTCCATTCCGAACATCACTTTCGCCTTGAGATATCAGCTTCAATAAGCCAATTGCATTCCGCATATTTTCATAACTTGCCGTATCCTGAAGAACAGCTCTGGGTTCTCCGTTTTGGGTTATAATTACAGGGCGGTGAGTTTCGTTAATTTGGTTTAATAAATCCGCGGCTCTGGATTTTAAATAAGTAACTGGCTTTATATCTGTTGCGATATTCATTTTTATTGCCTCCGGTTCATATATGGTACCAAATATGGAGCGATTGTCAACGTCAACTTTTCGGTAGGAGCGCTCTTTATTGCAATCGAAAAAAGTCATGCCAATGATTTTTCTTACAGAAAGGCAAATCTTGACAAAACTGGGTGCATTATGCTTAATGTTTTGCTATTTTTCCTCCATTTTAATTGTAGATTGCCACGATAGTGCCGTGATAGGTACGGCCGTTAAAAGTTTGCCTGTGCAGGTTTCTTCAATGCTGCCGGTGAGATGACCCGCCAGGCCGGCTGCGCGGACGTTCCCGGCTGCAGCAGGGCCGCGCACATCTCACGGGTCCGAACCGTGTCTAATAAACATAGATTTTAACCGTTCGAAGCACAAACAGTCTATTTCGAAATGACCCCATATTTCGAAACATAAAAATATACATCTCCATTTGTGGAACGAGATTCACTGTACGCCATATCCAACCACATCCGGGTGCCATCTGGCATCAGAACATCTGGAATGTGGATCATTTTTGAATCATCGGACAGCGTCGAGGCGGTGCACGTAAATGACTCGCTCTGTTTCAAGCCCGACAAAGCGGTGACAGGGATAGATGTCACCATTCACCGCCACCGCATGTAATCCACGACCGATACCGCAACCCGCGTGACGTTTACGGCTATCAACCAGGCCGGCAAACCGTATCAGTAGACCTCAGATGTTGGGCAGTCATATTCTCCATGGCACCCATGACCCCCCCATCCTCCTGTAATACCCTTCAGTTGGTCATCAT
>CAIMCT010000509.1 GCA_903839535.1 uncultured Desulfobacteraceae bacterium | reverse complement strand
CCAAAATATTTCTTGTGTGAAGAAAAAGCAAAATTCAGGATTTGCTAATTTTGCCTTAAGGGATAGTTGCGCCTTTATGCGCCCATTTTCGATGTTATTGAGAACTTACAGGAAAATATAGAAAAATAGTGAAATAATGCAACATTGTGGGTGTATCACTCCTTGGCGCATATAAAAAACTGGTAACAAACAGACCGGTTTATAAATTCATCCAGACGGACCAGGTGTCGAATCGAATGAAGGCATTAACATTGAAAATATCACTTCGGGATGAAAATCATCTGATCTCCAATGAAGAAACCGTGACATTCGACAGTGCTTCCGCTTCCCTTGACGAGCGCCAGAAATCGGTAAAGTTGTCATTAAGGACCGGGACTTATGACAACAAAAAGGAATATTTTCTGGTTTTAAGAAATATGGATGAGACCGAATATGAACGGATGCCGGTAAACATTGATATCGCCTTTGCTAATGATTTTTAATTTTTTTGCCGTGAAAATACTTTTAAACCACGAAATACACGAAAGTTTTCATTCATGGGGGTGGCATAGATCATGCCATGCTATCGCCCTCAATGTAGATATTCTTTGTCTTCTCAAAATCAACGATTTTTTCGCCAGTTTTTCAGCCTGTTATTTCGAACCATCAGCCATGAACCATCGAAGCTCATAAGTGGGCATGTTTTCGTTTATTTCAACTTCCCATAATGGCATTTTAATGATTTTTCCTCGCCAATGATAGCACAATAGTTGCAGGTGATGCACTTTGAATGAGTCTGGGTTCCATTTTTGAATTTGCTCACGATACCGGGTTCGATAATAAACGGACGACTCATGGAAACAAAATCCAAATTATGATTCTGGATAATGGTGTTGATATCATCTATATTGTTTATCCCGCCGACAACAATCACCGGAATATTCACAGCGGCTTTTATTCGAATCGCCGCATCAAGATTATATTTCACAAGGGGCTTCGGCTGTTTCATGAAAGCCTTTAAAACTGGTATTGCAATCACCTTTATCGGTCCCGGAAGATTCTTGTACTTGAAGGTATATGCCATTGCAGCATCAGCCGGGAGTTTTTCTCCGCGCATCGAGTACAGGCCATCTTCAATGACTCCGCAGGATACTTCAATCGCCGCACAACCAGATTTTTCAAGCATTTGAGCAATCTGAACCGATTCTTCAATTCTCATTCCATTTCTTCGCCCATCATAAGCATTCATTTTTACCAGGATGGGATAAACGCCAACCCGTTTTTTTGCCTTCTTGAAAATCTCGTCAACAATACGATACTTGTTTTCCGTTGAACCGCCCCAACGATCTTTCCGGCGATTTGAATGGGAGGATAAAAATTGGGATAGCAGATAACCGTGCGCCAAATGAAGCTGAACGCCATCAAAACCTGCTTGCTTTACTCTGACAATCGCTGAAACGAAATTGTCGATAATTTGCCTGATTTCATCTTCGGACAATTCCTTCGGCTTGTCCTCATTGTAAAACGCATCTCGTATTGCCGAAGGAGCAACCGTTTGCAGTCCTGTGGATTTCGAGCGAGTCTGTCTTCCACAATGCGCTATCTGCATGATTATCGCAGTTCCGTAATTATGAACAGCATTGGTTATCTCCTGATACGCCGGGACGCAATCATCGTTATCTATCATCAACATTGCAAATAAGCTGCTTTTCCCATCAGCCTGAATTCCGGCATACCCGGTAATGATCGCGCCAACCTCTCCTTTTGCCAAGCGGATATAGAGATTTTTCAGTTTCTCAGTTGGAAAACTTTTCTCATCAGCCATCCCCTCATGCGTTGCTGAACGAATAATCCGGTTCTTCAGTTGAATTCCTGCCAATGATGCCGTTTCAAATACTGCATTTGTCATTTTAATCACCTCCGATTGCGTAGTCTTCAAGTTCAGTTATTAGGAGTCATTGAAAGACCCGTACCATCGCGATCTGAATCGAAACTTTGCGGGCGTATTTCTGGTGAGCGGGGTCGAACCTGATTAACTGTGCCCCTTGCTGTACTTGTTTGCAAAATACAGCGCTATTCCGGACAACGCTGTCAGGGATATCACCATCATGTTGGCTTTTGACCAATCTCCGCTGCCTGCGCTGGTGTAAATCGCCAGCGGCATGGTATTGGTTTTACCGGGAATGTTTCCTGCAATCATCAGCGTTGCGCCGAATTCGCCCAGAGCACGGGCAAAAGATAGAATGATGCCGGCCAGTATTCCTTTTCTGGCCAGCGGCAGGACAATATAAACGGCGGTCTGAAATTCGGAAAGTCCCAGTGCATAAGATGCCTGGATGATATTTATGTCCACGGATTCGATGGCGGCTCTGGCGGTTTTGATCAGAAGGGGAATAGCCACTACAAATGCAGCCAGCGCCGCTGCATACCAGGTGAACATGATGCTCCATCCGGTCCACAGATAGAGAATCTTTCCGATATACCCGCTGCGGCCGAAGAGAATAATCAGGTAATAGCCGGTAACCGTAGGCGGCAAAACCAGCGGTAGCGTAAAGAGCATATCGATGACTTCCCTGCCCCTGAATTCTCTTCTGGCCAGAAGATACGAAACGGGAATGCCAAACAACACCATCATAACTGTGGCCAAAATCGCCACCTGAAGAGAAAGCCTCAGTGAAAACAAGGTTGAGCTGTCCATGAGCGATATGCCTATTGGGCGCTTTCAAACCCGTATTTCTTCAGGATATTCATTCCATCATCCGATTTCAGCATCGTGATAAAAGCCTTTGCCAGAACCTCATTTTTCGAGCCTTTCACCATTGCTACCGGATAGACTACGGGTTTGTGGCTTCCAGAAGGCGCTGTCGCCACAATTTTAATCTTGTTGGCCTGTACAGCGGCATCCGTTGCATAAACCACACCGGCATCCACTTCGTTTTTTGTAACATAGTCCAGAACCTGCCGAACATTTTCCGCAAGAACCAGTTTATTGCTTACGCCGTCCCATAAATTGAAATGCGTTAATACTTCCTGTGCGTATTTCCCCGCTGGTACGGTTTGTGGATTGCCAATTGAAACCATTTTGATTTCAGGCTTTAACAAATCCTCGAATCCCTTGATCTCAAGTTTTGAAACTGCAGATTGAATCAGAACAACAGTATTTTTAGCAAAATTTAACCGCGTGGAGTCGGCAATCAACCCCTTCGTATTGATCTGGTCCATGTCCTTCTGAGCTGCGGAGGCAAAAACATCGACCGGCGCTCCGCCCTCAATCTGCCTGGCCAGATCTCCGGATGCGCCAAAATTAAAAACGACTTTTGTCCCCATATTTTGAGATTCAAACAGATTCCCGATTTCCTCAAACGCATTCTTCAGGCTGATGGCCGCAGATACAGTGATTTCTTTTGAAGGTTGAGCGTTGACGATTCCCGCCGCAGCCAGAGCCATCAGACATCCCACAACCAATAACAACGTTTTTTTAAGCATTTTTTCTCCTTTCTTGTTCAAGTACCAAAAATTCCCGGTGGGTAACCTTAATGTAACCTTCCGTCTTTCATAAAATCATAAATGGTGATAATTCTATTGACACTATCATCCATTTACCTTGTCAAACACGCTAAGTCAATAATGGCACAAATAAAATGTAATCAGGATAAAAAATCATGTCAAACCAAACTCCTTTGCCCAGTCAATCTCCGCCTGTGGGCGAATACACTTATGAAGAATTTTTGGATGCCGTGGAATCTTTTCACGGTTATAGAGCACCTGGTGTTGTTATCGGAGGTGTCATGGTGGATTTTGCGATGCAAAAACTCCCGTCAAACACCTTGTTTGACGCGATCAGCGAAACCACATACTGCCTTCCGGATGCCATACAATTGCTGACCCCATGCACAACAGGAAACGGCTGGCTCCGGGTCTTCAATCTTGGGCGCTATGCCCTAAGCCTGTATGACAAGTATCAGGGGAACGGCTTCCGGGTATTTGTTGATACCCAAAAAATCCAGGCGTTTTCTGAAATTAATACCTGGTTTTTCAAGCTGAAGCCCAAAAAAGAACAGGACGATAAACTCCTGATGACTCAGATACGGGAAGCTGGTTCGGCGATCTGTAGTGTGGAGCCGGTAATGATTCAGCCGCAGTATCTCCAAAAACGGCACAAGGACCTTATTGCGTCCTGTCCGCTCTGCGGCGAAGCCTATCCTCTGGATCACGGGCGTATCTGCCGCGCATGTCAGGGCCAATCGCCGTACCTGGTGGCGACCGAATCGCCATCCATGCCTATGCTTCATAGCGCGCCGATCGAGGATTCCATCGGCCGGAAAATTCTCCATGACCTGACGGAAATCATTCCCGGCGAAAGCAAGGGAGCGGTGTTTAAAAAAGGGCAGGTCATCGGCGCTGGCGATCTTTGCCAATTGCATCGGATGGGAAAACAGCATGTATATGTGGACGACGGCAAGGGGCCAGGCGATGGATGGGTACACGAAAATGAGGTTGCTCTATCCTTTGCAGGAAAAATGGCCGGAAAAGGTGTGACGTATATTGAGCCGCCCCATGAAGGCAAAATCGATTTCAAGGCTGCCATCGGCGGACTCCTGGTGGTTAGCGATCACCAATTGGAAATCTTCAACAGGATTTCCGGTGTGATGTGCGCCACCCGAAAAGGCTATTCAGTGCTTAGGGAAGGGCAGGATTTTGCCGGAACCAGGGCTATTCCCCTGTTTCTGCCAAGAACTGATTTTGAAAAAGCCATGCAGGTTCTGGAACAAGGCCCGCTTTTCCAGATACTGCCGCTTCGAAAAGCAAAGGTCGGAATACTGGTTACCGGCACGGAAGTGTTCCGGGGTCTGGTACAGGATCGCTTTATTCCCATCATCCGCGGCAAAAGCGAAAAATACGGATGCTCCGTTGTCCACTCCAGAATTGTTCCGGATGAACAAGAGGCGATACTTGAAGGTGTCAGGGATATTCTGTCCGCCGGAGTCGATCTTTTGGTGACCACCGCCGGGCTTTCCGTGGATCCGGATGATGTCACCCGCCAGGGCTTGATCGAAGCCGGCGCGGAAGACATACTTTATGGCGCGCCCATTCTGCCGGGGGCAATGACGCTGCTGGCCCGCATCGGCGCTGTTCAGGTGATAGGCGTGCCGGCCTGCGCCCTGTTCTTCAAAACCACGAGTTTTGACCTGTTTCTGCCACGTCTTCTGGCAGGCGTTCCCATTACCAGGATGGATATGGCCCGCATGGGGCACGGCGCGTTTTGTCTGGATTGCAAAACCTGTTCATATCCGAAATGTCCGTTTGGTAAATAGGAGAAACTATACCCGCTAAAACATTCAGTATCTGTGGTATGTGAACGGTCCGCTTTAGCCCACCGGAGAAGTTGCAACTGACTGAATATCTTTGGGATGATCTGGTGTCGGCCCCATCAAGGTTCCTGCGCATGGAGGTGGTGGACATTTTCGGCAACGACACGATGACGATCGTGGACATGAGTGTGGAAAAGAACGGGGAGAAGAAATAATGACGAAGATCAAGGTTCTAAGCAAAGAGATTACGATCCAGATGCGGCACGAAGAGGACTATATCAGTCTCACCGATATTGCGCGCTACAAAGACGCGGAACGTACCGACTATATCATTCAAAACTGGATGCGTAATCGCAACACGATAGAGTTCCTTGGAATCTGGGAGCATCTGAACAATCCGGGTTTTAATCCCATCGAATTCGATGGGATTAAAAACAAGCCGGACTAGTTTGGATGCAGTGCCGACAATGTCTCTCTGCACCTTAAAAATATCTATAAAGAGAAGGAGCTGGACGAATCGGCAACTGCCGAGGATTTCTCGGTAGTTGCCGATGGAAGGCAGCCGGGAAGTGTCCCGAACGGTTAAATGTTATTCCCTGGAAGCGATCATTGCTGTTGGGTACCGGGTCAATTCCGAGCGGGGTACGCAGTTTCGCCAATGGGCGATTTCTATTGCAATGGGTCAATGGGGTCGGACCGCCACAACCATCAGGAAAATATAGAAAAATAGTGAAATAATGCAACATTGTTTATTACAGTCAAGCTGAAATCGCGGAGGAAAGCAAACAAAGCGGTTACTCCCAAACATTACGCTACTAACGCAAACCGTTAGCATTGCCGAACCAGTCATTCAGCGGATAGCGCCGGAAAGCCGGCGTTGTCCGCTTAATTCAAACGTATATTTTCTTTAGTGTCCATCGTTCTTAACCGGGTAAAACACTGACAAAAAGGGAACTTTATGCCACGACTGACCGAACAGGAACAGCAGGAGATTGTCCGCTTTGTCGAGGCAGACAGGCCGTTGCCGGAGAAGTACCGCTTTCTGCTGTTTGAGGACAAACTGGAGGTGGAACTGGTCTGGAATGGCAAAGCAAGCGAGGTCTACAATATCGTGCTGCCCTTTCAGGTTATCGAACAGGTGGATGAGCCGCGCGCTGAAAAGTCGTCGGACACCACCAGACAATTGAGCCTGTTTGACCTGGATGCCCGAGGACACCAGCTCAAGGGCTGGACGAACAAACTGATCTGGGGCGATAACAAGCTTATCCTCTCCAGTCTGAAGAACGGTTCGCTACATGAGGAGATTGAGAAACAGGGCGGCCTTAAGCTGATTTACATAGACCCACCGTTTGATGTGGGTGCGGATTTCAGCATGGACATTGAGATTGGCGGCGACACCTTTACCAAGAAGCCCAATATCCTCGAAGAAATCGCCTATCGTGACACCTGGGGCAAAGGTGCAGATTCCTTTATTGCCATGATCTACGAGCGACTGGTGCTAATGCGCGATCTACTGGCCAGTGATGGGAGTATTTATGTGCATTGTGATTGGCGTGTGAACAGTCACATTCGGCAGATTTTGGACGAGGTATTTGGTTCT
>CAIMCT010000508.1 GCA_903839535.1 uncultured Desulfobacteraceae bacterium | reverse complement strand
GGAAAGGGTGAATCTTGTATTCGCCCTATCGGAAAGGGTGAATCCTGTATTCGCCCTATCGGAAAGGGTGAATCCTGTATTCGCCCCTATCGGAAAGGGCGAATACAAGATTCGCCCCTACGAAATAAACCCAACTGGCAGAAACGATGATCAAATCCGTATATTCTTTATTGGAAATCACCTTATCGGATCATCGAAATGATTTCATTGACAAGCTTTTCGATGCCGACCGCCACATCCTTGATGCCTGGACCCAGCATATAGGCCGGAGTTGAAACGATCCGGTTGGCCAGGTCCACATGAATCCGATCAACGGTGCAGACCTTGTGGCACCCACCCATGCGCTCAATGCCAGCGGCAGTTCCTGTGTCGTTTCCGATGGTGACCTCCGGTTTTTTATCTGCAATGGCGCGGGCAAGGGTTGCTGGTGCAATACAAATAGCGCCAACCGGCTTTTCGGCCGCCACCATTTCCCGGATCAGTCGTTCAACATCCGCCTGCACCACGGCATCCGGGCCTTTGAAGGCAAAATCGCTCAAATTTTTAGCTGCCCCAAATCCGCCAGGAAGGATCAAAGCGTCCAGTTCCGAAGCGCTTACCTTGGTGACATCCCGAATGTTTCCGCGTGCAATCCGCGCCGATTCCACCAAGACGTTTCGCTTTTCCGACGTTTCCTGATTGGTCAAGTGATTGATTACATGAAACTGGTCAACATCAGGAGCCATGCACAGCGCCTCTGCCCCTGCCCTGTCCAGAAACAGCAGCGTCAGAACAGACTCATGAATCTCCGCTCCATCAAAAACCCCACATCCCGATAACAACACCCCAACTTTTTTTGACATACCTGATCTCCTTTCTGGTATTCTGTACAATTATAAAGGTTTTTCTTGACAAATGACATAAGAAAAATAGGAACGATTCGATCATAATTCAAATAATTATAAACTGTTATACTGTAATTGCTCGACCTCTCCCGCTGAGATGGGGAGTGAATAAATGGCCTTGATCATTGTTTTGGCCACTTCGATGGATAATCCCCCCTTTGAAAAAGGGGGGCAGGGGGGATTTCGAGGTTGTGACAACTGAAGCCCCGTTTTCAAATCCACCTTAATCCCCCTTTTCCAAAGGGGGAAATATGTGATCTGGCCGAAACAATGATCAAGGCCGAATAAATTAAAATGACACAGTTCCAATTCCCGCTGCCGCCAGAAAACCGGCATGGATGGCATCGTTGATTTTCCCTGGTTTTATGCAGTCACCAATGACCACAAAGGGGATTTTCAGCGATTCAATTTCACGCGAAAGTTGTTGAACCGGACGCGAGCCTGAAGCCAAAATCACCGAATCAAAGGCTTCCTGGATGGATTCACTATCTTTTTCGTAGGTGAGGGTTCCATTCTGGATGGAAATCACTTTTGTGTTGGTATTAACTTTGACACCATAGCGCTTGAGATTGTCGGTTAGTATCCATTTTGTGGATTTGCCGACATCCTTTCCGGCCTTGGGCAGCATTTCAAAGACCGTCACCCGGGAAGACCCTTGAAACATAAGCTCCCTTAGCCGCTCAACGCTTTCCGCCTCATAGGTAAAGAGAAAATGCAGGATTTCTGGAGTGATGGTTCCCTTGGCCGCCACAAACAGCGCAGTTTCAAGTCCGACTGCGCCGCCGCCGATGATCGCCACCCGTTTTCCAAGAAGAGGATTTCCGCAAAGCACTTCCCAGGCGTTGAATACTCCCGTATCCATTGCGCCAGGGATCGGCGGAATCAGAGATTCAGCCCCTTCAGCAATCATGACGAACTCCGGCTTTTTGCTTTGGATCAATGCCATATCTACAACAGTGTTCAAATAAAGCGGAATTTGAAGTTTTCGGACCATGGCCCAATAATACCGTACATACTCCAGTATCTCCCGCTTGTGCGGCGGCGCCCCGGCCATCCACAACTGACCGCCTATGTCCGAACTTTTTTCAAAAAGCTCGACCAGGTGACCGGCCTGGGTTGCGGTAATGGATGCTTCCAGCCCGGCTGGGCCAGCGCCCACGATCATGACTCGTTTGGGATCGCCGGTTTTTTGAATGTTTCGCTCGGCTTCGAAACCGGCGCGCGGATTTCCTATGCAGAACACCGGCTGACCACTGAACACCTGGTCCGTACATCCCTGAGAGCAGGCCACACATGGCCGTATTTCATCAGCCCTACCTTCAAATGCCTTCAAAGGCCACTCCGGATCAGCGATCAGAACCCGGCCAAGGTTGACCATGTCGGCATAGCCGTCTGTTAAAATCCGCTCTGCAGTCGCCGGATCAGTAATCCGGTTGGAAGCCATAACAGGAACGGACACGGCCCGCTTGATGTTTAGCGCCAGATATGCATAAGCAGAGCGGGGAAGCTCCATCGGAAGCTGCGGCACCCTGGATTCATGCCATCCGCCGGTGATATTTATGGCATCCACCCCTGCTCTTTCATAGACTCTGGCGATTTCCGGGGTTTCCGTATCGCTGTTGCTTCCCTGAACAAAATCGTTTCCTGCCATGCGGATGGTAATGGGATAGTTTTTCCCCAATGCGGATCGCATCATTTCAATCAGCTCCATGGGAAACCGTGTTCGGTTTTCAAAACTACCGCCGTAGGCATCGGTCCGCAGATTTCTGATAGGAGATAAAAATTGGGACACCAGATAGCCGGCAGAGGCAATAATTTCGACACCGTCAAATCCGGCGGCTTTGGCGCGAAGCGCTGCCTGGACAAAACGGTTTTGAACCTCCTGAATATCCTCAATAGTCATTTCCCGCGGTGTCACGCGGGAGTAGCCGGAAAAAATCGCAGACGGAGCAATAGGCTGCTTGCCGTCAATCAGAATGGGATGGGAATATGCCCCGGCATGGAAGAGCTGTATCCATGATTTTGCGCCCCCATCGTGAATAATAGCGGATAGTTTCTGAAAAGAAGGCAAGACATCATCGCTTGCCAGGGACAAGGCCAGAAGCCCTGAACCCAGAAAATCCACACCAACCGGCCCTACCGTGACCAGCCCTGCGCCGCCTTTTGCTCTTTCCGCAAAATAGGCGTAGTACCGGTCGTTCAGTTTGCTATCATAAGAGTAAAGCAGTCCCAACGCCGGATATGCGATCCGGTTTTTGATTTCAACGGTATTGATTCGGATCGGGCTAAAGAGTGTTTTGTACATGAAGAATCCCCGCTTCTTTTACAGTCCCATGAATTTGGCGGCAATGCCTTTTATGATTTCTTTTGTTCCGGCAATTATGCGTTGTTTTTGATAACGCTTCTGAAACCAGCCCATCGTGGCTCTGATGCTATAACGAATGAGCAGGCGTTGACAAGTTAGCATAGCCTTCAAAATCAGACTCAAACTGTTCAAGTGATAGGGTTAAGACCGCTTTTTTATGCAGTTCTTTCAAAATATTTCGATCTTCGATGGTGGAAATTGCTTTCACGATCTTTTCTGGAATTTGAGAAAACCTTGCAAAAATCACTTCTGCAACCATTTCCCTGGCATCCGCCAGCATGCCTTTTTCCATGCCTTTTTCCATATAGTGTTCTTCTACACAGTTGATAAATTTCATTTTTCTTTCCTCCTCATAAGCAATGATTCGTTGTGAGAAACTTTTTTTCAGTTCATCGGGAAGGGTCATGATCCAGTCGATAAACTGAAAAAGATGGATCACATCCTGTTTTTTGTACCCACGCTCGTACAGCGCCATGGTGAGATGCCACTTCCATTCAAACCGTTCATGGGGGGTATGACGGGTCTCCAGCGCCTTTAAATGCGCCATAACCACTATGGCGAAAGGATTGGGATTGTTTTCCAGCGACACCACATCATCATAATCCAGAAGCTTGGCCATGGGAAATTCCATTTCGAGCCGAAATCCCCATCGCTTGTAGCCGAAGGAAGCTGGACGCCATCTGGGTCTTTCATCAGTTAGCACTGCAAGGCTCACCACAGGGAAGCGGAACTTGTCATAAATTCGGTAATTGTAAACATACATCCGCTCGGCGAAATCAGGTTCATAAGTCCCCTGCACCTCTATATGTGTCAGAATCATGAGGGGTTCACCGTCACGGGTGTGTACCCTGACTAATTTATCGGCAAGCCGACGTCCCATCTCAGAATCCCTGACAAGCTGTTGAAATTCCTTGTCCAAAAAGGTGTATTCTCTGTCCCAGTCAATACCGGCGTGAACATCGGGAAAAAAGAACCCGACAAAATCGAAGAAAAAACGTTCCAGAATATCTTTCCAAGGGGAATCATAATCGGGTTGATCGGACATGAGAAAAACTCCTTTATTTAACTCTGCCTTAATTTTAGATGTATTCACAGTTTCAGTCAAGGGCAAAATAAGACAAGATAAGGGACGGGCATTGATATATTGATTGACATTGTTTTATCGACACATAAGGTGATTTCCAATAAAGAATATACGGCCTTGATCATCGTTTCGGCCTGGTGGGTTTATTTCGTAGGGGCGAATCTTGTATTCGCCCTTTCT
>CAIMCT010000507.1 GCA_903839535.1 uncultured Desulfobacteraceae bacterium | reverse complement strand
ATTTTCATGGGAATGCGGAGAATCTATGCCAGCGCGCAGGAAGGAAAAGATATGATGGAATATGAACTGACACCAGAAAAAGTTATGGAGATCGGAAAAGGATTTGAGGATGCATTTCTTGCCTGCTTACCCATCGATAAAAGGCTGAAAGGCCTCAAGCCCGAAGATATTTTTGCCAGGTTCAAGCCAGAAGATATTTTTGCCATATTCAAGCCCGAAGAGCGAATTGCCGGCCTCAAGCCTGAAGAGCGAGGTTGACAATTATTTAAAAATAGTCAAGCGAAAATTGAGACAAGTGGGGAGTTTTCGAGACAAGGAGTGAACAGCTCTTTTCTTTAGAGCCCAAGCTAATACCAGAAATTTTGTTCCGTTTAATCCAGGAGCGAAAAATGCTGGTAAAAGTCCTTTTATGCTGGCTGCTGGCCAGACGCATAATTTACCCTGGATTCAGGTTATGAATATGCACAATGCCTTTTTGTTCACCGAAAAGGCGGTGTGATAGGGGCTATCTTATTTAAAATTAAAGCGAAATAGGAAACCACAACATATAGACTTATGCGGATTTTCCTGACCCTTTCATAGAAAACTACCCTATGATAAAGCTGTCACACCTGTCAAACGAATTAAAGCATTCCGGTAGGTGACCCTCTGGGTGGGGAGCGGCTCTTTTCGGCCCATACTTACTAATGCTCCACACTACCCGAAGTCATTGCCAACACGACTACAGGATACCGTCATTGAAAAGATACCTGCTTCCCCATTCGGAAATCAGGCTGAAATTATCCAGGCGGTTCCGGACACCAAAGAAGAAATAATTTCTGAGATATAGATGCAATTTAGTTATTCATCATTACTTTTCGGAAGCCATTTGTCCAGTGCTTCCGCCAAAGCATTGGGCGACACAGGCTTGGTGATGTAGTCATTCATTCCAGCATCCAGACAGCGCTCCCGATCTCCCTGCAGGGCGTGAGCCGTCATTGCGATTATTGGAATTGGTGAAAGAGATGCGTATTTTTCAATTTCTTTCTTTTTCATCTCATCATTCCTGATTCTCATCGTCGCCTCAAATCCGTCCATCTCGGGCATTCGCACATCCATCAGCACCAGATCGTAGGGCAGGGTCGCCAGGGCGTTTATTGCTTCCACTCCGTTGGCGACAGCATCCGCGCGCAGGCCCAGTTTCTTCAGGATGCCGAGCGCAACCTGCTGGTTGGTGATGTTGTCCTCTGCCAGCAGGATGCGAGCCTTGCGGCCGGCGAACAGGTTTAGCATCTCGTGTGCAAGGTGGCGAGTGTTGATGGGTTGAGGCGCAGCTCCGTCCCGATCCGTCAGCACAAGGGACAGAATCGCCTTCAGTTCCTGGTACCGTATCGGCTTGGTCGCATACGACGCAAAACCGATCTCCTGGAAGCGCCGGGCATCGCCACGCATCCCTATAGAGGCCAGCATCACCATCCGGGTGTCGGCCAGGCGCTTGTCCGCATGGATGATACGGCCCAGGATGTCGCCATCCATGCCCGGCATCTGCATGTCGATTATTGCGATGCGGAATGGGTCATTATCGTCCAATGCCTGGTAGAGAGTCTGGAGCGCCTCGGGGCCGTCCTGCGCCTCCAATGGGCGCATGCCCCAGGATACCAGGCGGGCGATCAGGATTTCGCGGTTGGTGGAGTTGTCGTCCACAATCAGTACGCGAACGCTACTCAGATCAGCAGGTGGAATACTTTCCGCATGTGCCTCTGCCTGTTTGCCAAGGCGTACGGTGAACCAGAACTCCGAGCCTTCGCCTTCTTTGCTGCTTACGCCAGCCTCACCGCCCATCAGCTCCGCCAGTTGTCTGGAGATAGCCAGGCCCAGGCCGGTACCGCCGTATTGTCGCGTGTTCGAAGCGTCCAACTGGTTGAACTTGTCGAAGAGCAAGCCAATTTTGTCTGCAGGAATGCCGATGCCCGTGTCGTAAACCGAGAAGCGCAGCAGGACTGTTTCGCCCCCATCTTCCACTAATGAGATGCGGATCACCACCTCGCCGGCACTGGTGAACTTGATGGCGTTGCCAGCAAGATTGGTAAGTATCTGGCGCAGGCGGCCCGGGTCGCCGCGAAGCAGCGTGGGCACATCCAAATTGGCGGCGCAGAGCAGCTCCAGTCCCTTCTCGTGCGTACGCACGGCCATAGTGGCTGCGAAGTCGTCCAGCAGGCTCGACAGATCAAAATCCAGCGTCTCCAGGTCAAGTTTTTTCGCCTCGATTTTGGAGAAGTCAAGAATGTCGTTGATCAGGCCGAGCAGCGATTTGCCACTGATGCGCACGATTTCGGCGTAGCGCCGCTGTTCATCGTCCAGTTCGGTATCCAGCAGCAGCCCGGTCATGCCGATAACACCATTCATCGGAGTCCTGATTTCATGGCTCATGTTGGCCAGGAACTCGCTTTTGGCGGCGCTGGCCATCTTGGCCTGCGTCGTAGCCACTTCAAGTTGCTTGTTGGTCTCACGAAGTTTCATCTCCGCCAGCTTGCGTTCAGTGATGTTGGTGTCGCTGCCGCGGTAGCTCTGCAGGATTCCAGCGGTGTTCAGGATGGGGATGCCGTTGGTTGAGACCCACACTTGGTGGCCATCCTTGGTTTGTACGACATTTTCCAGATTTTGGAACGATTCCTTACGATCTATGGCCGCGAAGGCGGCTTTCTTGAATGTCTCGCGTTCGGATTCTGGATGCAGATCGTAGAAGTGCATCCGGCCCACCAGTTCATCCGGGCTGTAGCCCAGAACGGACTCGGATACATGACTTACATGGGTGTAGAGGCCTTGTGTGTTTATCTCCCAGGTGATGGTGCAGTTCTGCTCAGCCAATTGTTCAAACCGCTCCTCGCTCTTGCGCAGCTCCTCCTCGGTCAGCCGCCGTTCGCTGATCTCCTGACTCAAATTTTGATTCAGTTGAGTAAGTTCCAACGTTCTTTCTGTAACGTGTTTCTCCAGCTCAACATGGGTATTTTTCAGAAGTGCATTACTGCTTTCTGCAAAACTGAACAGCTCGGCATATTTAGCTATCGTCACAGACAAAATGGCAGTGGCAAACCCCAGAAAACCATATTCCATAAAAAAAAGCACAGATCGAACGCCCATTGTCACCATTGCATCATGAGCGGCAAACGCTATCCAGAATAGAAAACCAATAATAAACGCGGTTGCGCCGGTTTTTTTCCGATGGCGGGGCTGAATCCAAAGCCGCACCATCCATAGGCAGGCCCCGACACAGTAAAGCAGATAGGCCGGCCCCAGCACCCCAATGTTCGGTTCGATATAGGGTGCATATAGCCATAGAAATTCCCGCGCGACAAAGCTATCCAGCACCACCAGTTCGGTGGTCCACAACAGCAGAAGGAGGCAGACATGAAAAGGTCCGGCGATTCGGTGATATCGCCCGGCAGGGATGCCCAAATAAGCAAGCGAAAAACCGAATCCCGAATGAACGTTACAGACGAATGTGGTATATTGAATCAGTTCAATGATGTGGTTGATGGGAGTAGTCCCAGCATTAAACTGGTAAAAACCCGTCAAACCATAAACGGAAACGGAAAGAGACATCACTGCCCCCCAAGCATTCCAAACAAAATGGAGCCGCCTGGTGGCGAGCCAGCCTTGAAAAACCGTGAAAAACATGGCGACTGCAGCCACTGCAAGTGACCCAGCGGATGCTGGAACAATGCACTCTGGTGTCATAAGTCTTCGTTCCTTTTAAGCAAGATCAGGCTTCCATCATTAACCGCTTCGTAAAAGTTTAATATCTGCGTTGAACTTCATCGTTCGCCAGAATATCTGTTGGTGCCATATACAAATATACGGCAGACGGAACGCCAATTCTTTGCCATCCCAATCTTGGGTTTTTACAAGTTCCTCATTTCGATGATCCTTGATTACACTGCACACAATATCTTTTCTAATTGCTTTCTTAGCGGATCGACCATCTTTTCAAATTGTTCCTTACTAAGAACGGCGGATAGATAGAGGGACTCAAGTATTTTAATTTGGCCTTTAATCTCGCCTTTAATCTCGCCTTTAATCTCGCCTTTAATTTCGCCTTTAATTTCTCCTTTAATTTCTCCTTCCATTTTACCTTCATTCCAGATATGCTCGGAGATGGTAGTGGCTGTATAACTCATGTTTACCTCCTTTTTTATTGTCTCAACAGATGTGTGCGGTATGTTGCTATAGGCATTTACCCATTGTTCAATGAGCAGTTTTTTATCATTGCTTAAATGATCGGCCATACTCTCAGCAGCACTGTAAATCTCGTAAACAAGGGTTTCATGATCCGTATTCCTGTCATCCGCCTTCAACGCCAGAAGCTTGCACATCAACGAATGTTTTTTGATCAGATCAGCGCTACTTTCAGATTTGATCTTGATGACATCAAAATGACAGAACTGTTGTTTCATCTTACTGCTGAATCCATACCAGAACGTATCAGAAACAGGCTTTCTCCAGATGGCATCATCAGTATAAATGACAATGCTCCAGACAGGCCTTTTTTTTAGCAGCCAGGCATAGCAGAGGTATTCATATATTCGCATGGAAACATCTTCCCGTTCGCTCTTATGCTCAATCTGAAT
>CAIMCT010000506.1 GCA_903839535.1 uncultured Desulfobacteraceae bacterium | reverse complement strand
CCTTTGAAAAAAGGGGGTTAGGGGGGATTTAGGAGGCTATCCACCTGAAAAATCCCAATTGATCCCCCTTTTCCAAAGGGGGAAGTATCATTTTCATATACGGGGTGATCGAATTTAAGAAAGATACTGTTTTTTGCTTTCCTGAATAGAAGGTTATAATTATGCATATTGGCTTCGATATCTCCCAAACCGGTTCCGGAAAGGCTGGCTGCGGCTATTTTGCTCATGCAATGATTCAAGCACTGCAGGAGCTTGCGCCAGAGCATTGCTATTCACTTTTCCCCAGCTTCGGTGATTTCTATTTTGATGCACTGATGCCTATTCTGAATCCATATTCAGGTCGTGACGTGCATTACGGCCCACGGCATCTTTCGCGGGACACTGCTCGTACATTCTGGACTGGGCCTGATACAGAAGTATCGCTGGGTAAGCCAGCTATTATCCATGCCAACAATTTTTGGTGCCCAACTCAATTGGTGTCGAGCCGCCTGATTTACACCTTCTACGATATGGGGTTTGTGGTAGAACCCGCCTGGACAACCGAGGCCAATCGGGTCGGGTGTTTCGATGGCGTATTTCGCTCGGCGATGGCGGCTGATTGGGTTGTTGCTATTTCGGAGGCTTCGAGGGCGCATTATTTGAGTGTGTTCCCCCACTTTCCCGAGGATCACATACGCGTCATTTATCCGTGTTCGCGATTTTCGGATTCAACTGTGGAGGGTAAGCGGCCAAATGCGCTAAAGGCCATTCCTGCCATGGGTTATTGGTTGAACGTGGGTACCATCGAACCGAGAAAAAATCAGCATCGTCTTGTTGAAACGTATACCCGCTATTTGGCCTTGGGAGGGGCACCCATTCCGCTGGTGTTGGCGGGTGGCAAAGGCTGGCTGATGGATGATTTTCAGAAGCATTTGGTTGAATTGGGTATTGAGACTCATGTAGTGATGACAGGCTATGTGTCAGACGAGGAGTTGATCTGGCTCTACCGGAATTGTTACGCCAATCTTTACCCTTCGCTATTCGAGGGATTCGGGTTGCCCGTTCTGGAGGGCATGCAGTTCGGCGCGCCAACGCTGACCTCACGGTCCACTTCGATTCCGGAAGTGGCTGGGGATGCTGCCGTTCTGCTCGCCCCGGAGGATACCGAAGCCTGGGCGCAAGCGATGTTTCAGTTGGCCGCGAGCAGGACGCGTAGAGATCAGTTGAGTGCGGCCGCGCGGGTGCAGGCGGGTCTGTTTGACTGGAAGCACAGCGCGGCTTCGTTGCTGCGACTGTATGAGGAGGCTCTGGCTGCTCCAAAACGTCAGAGAAAGGAGCCATTGATAGCACGAGAACTGCGTTAAACATTGGCGTTTTCGGATATGATGGTGCTTATCCGACCAGATTGCTTCTTGATAAAGGGTATCAAGTTTTTGAAACGTCGTGAGATGCCTATGCGGCTTCTTCGGCTGGCAGGCGGCCCATTCTATGGAGGATGTCGTGTTTTAAGGTTGACTTAGAGAATGGATTGTGATATCAGGTGGAAAGAAGGTAGATAACCGCAAAATGAGTAGTAACCATAAATCCAGAAAAAATTGCAATTCGTGTGGTTTTACCCAAAAATTTGGCGAGCTTGGGTTAATGAAGCGGTGTTGATGGTAAATTCCTTGATTCATCTTTCAAACTTGCTATTTCATACGGTCAGAGCCAGGCTAGCGAATGAGCTGAGACTTTATTATCTGCATTTCGTCTGGTGGTTTGTGGAACCTTTGCTGGATATGGGCATTTATTATGTGGTTTTTGATGTACTTCTGAAGCAGGGAACTGATAATTATGTCCCTTTTCTGCTGATCGGCATCGTATTTTGGTCCTGGTTCAACCGGAGTATGCAAAACAGTTCACTAAGCATTCTGCATGCCAAGGAGTTGATCGCCCAGATCGACATCCCCAAATCATTTTTCCCTATTGCCAAGGTGTTTCAGGATGTTGTCAAACAGTCTTTTGTCATGACCGTGCTGATGCTGTTTCTCCTCCTTTATGGTCTGCCGGTTACATGGGCATGGACGACCCTGCCCATCTTGATGGCGGTGCAATTCATTCTGATAATTGGAATGGCGATTTTGCTTGCTGCTGTTGTCCCTTTTTTCCCCGACTTGAAATTTATCATATCCGCTGGTTTGCAACTGATGTTTTTTGCATCCGGCATCTTTTTTGACATTGATCGGATGGAACTACCTGTTCATCGAACATTTGTTTATTTAAATCCCATGGCAGGGCTCATTCGAAACTATCGGACCGTTCTCTTGCATGGTCTTTGGCCGGATTGGTCCTATATCCTGGCTACATTTCTATCGGTGTTGATTCTACTGATTTTTTCCTTGTTTTTGGTCCGACGTTTTGACCACATTTATCCGAAAATTGTTATATGAATATCGTCGACGGGATAATCACCCTTGATCATGTCCGCTGTACCTATCGAATTAAGCAGGGGTTTTTTCGTTTTAAGCCGTATCATGCGCTCCAGGATGTCAGCTTTACTGTAGTGGAGGGAGAAACCCTCGGGATCATCGGCCGCAACGGAGCGGGTAAAAGCACCATTCTTAAACTGATTGCCGGTATTTTGCATCCGGATGCCGGACGTGTGATTAAACGACCCGATATCAACGTATCGTTGCTTAGCCTCCAAGTGGGGTTTGATCCTGAACTATCCGGACGGGAAAATATTCTTCTTGGAGGTCTTTGTCTGGGGATTTCCAAAAAGCGGATTCTGGAGTGCATGGATGACATCATCGCTTTCAGTGATTTGGGCGTTTTTGTCGAAAATCCCATCAAAACGTATTCATCTGGTATGCGGGCGCGACTTGGATTTTCAATAGGAATGGAATTGTCGCCGGATGTTCTGCTTATAGATGAGGTGTTGGGAGTGGGGGACTATTCTTTCCAGAAAAAGGCGACCGAAGCGCTGCATGTCAAGATTGGATCCAGTAATACCGTGATTCTGGTTTCTCATGATCTGCTTCAGATGAAAAGAATCTGTGACAGGGTGGTGTGGATTGAAAATGGGATAACCCAATGTATTGGCGATCCTGCCGAGATCATCACTGCTTATCAAAACTGCTCGCCATTCGTTTAACTCAATGTTCAAGTTTTTTACATTGTTTAAAGTATTCCAGCATGTTATAAGTACTATTGATCAGATTCATCGATAGCTGGTTGTTCTGAAAAAACGACGAAATAGTGTACCGCCCTTGATGTCTCTTCAAGCCCTGTCCTGCGTAGGTTTGCAATAAATGTAGCGGGATAGCGGGGGGTAACCCATTGAATAATTGACGCGGGGTATTTTATCGAAAAACAATATAGGCATAAACGCTCATGGCATGGTCTACGCCGCCCCCATGAATGAAAATCACGATGACGAATTCGTCTTTAAAAATAGCTGTTATTATTCCCACACATAACAGAGTCGAAATGCTTTGCCGGTGCATCACGTCGGTATTTGGATCCGGGTATGACGCACTAACCATTTTTGTTGTAGATGACGGTTCAACGGACGGAACGTCCGGGATGCTGTCTGTTAATTTCCCGCAAGTACATATTATTCACGGTGACGGTTCGCTCTGGTGGTCTGGTTCTGTCAATGCAGGTATTATAGAAGCTTTGCTTGCGGACATTGACTATATCCTGCTCCTGAATGATGATGTTGTTATCGATACTAAAGCCATCTCATCCCTGGTGCAATGCGCTCGGGATAACCCGAAGTCAATAATCGGTTCAATGGTTTACGACAAGTCTAATCCAGCAATAATATGGAGCGCGGGAGTCGGATTAAGATGGCCTTGGCCTGGGGAGTTTACCATCGGTCAGGGTGAAAATGACAACGGCCAATATGACGGGGTCAGGAGTGTTGCATCAATGCCTGGCATGGGAACTTTTATCAGTCGAAAGGTAGTAGACAGGATTGGGCTTTTTGATGAAAAATATATGCCTCAGTATTTAGCAGATATTGATTTTCCATTACGCGCAAAAAAAGCAGGTTTTTCTGCTTTGATTACCTCTGACAGTAAAGTCTATAACTCTCTTGAGACAACAGGAGGACTGGATATGGACTGTAAGAAACTTACATGGCATGAGGCTTTTTGGGTTTTCACCAATTATAAGTCATCTGAATATGTTCCTGCCCGATTTATGTTTATGCGCCGCCACTGCCCGCTTATCTGGCTCTTTCCAGCCTTCTTCATACGCTATTTTCGTTTTTTTGTTTATATCGTAAAAAGGTTGAGTCGGTGAAGCCTCGTGTATGTTTAGATATTCGCCCAGCTCAAACCGGAGCGAAAAATACAGGCATTGGCGCCTATGTGAGGGAACTGGTAAAACAGTTGCTGGAAATGGAAAGTAGATTTGATTTCTGGTTCCTTGTGCTTTCAAACTATCCTATTCCCAATTTGAAACTTTCCAGAGATCGCCTGATCAAAATATGGCGCCCTCGCAAACCGGAGAGATGGCAAGTCGTCTATGATTATTTTATTCTGCGGCGAACCCTGAAAAAACAACGCATTCAACTGTTTCACTCGCTTGTACCTGGTTTGCTGCGCCCGGATGCTGATATAAAAATCGTAACAACCATTTATGACCTGATTCCATCGATCTATCCTGATGATCATATAAACAGTATTGATGTCAAGTTGCTTTATGATTGCAAAATGAGGGATAGTATTGCATCAGATCATATCGTAGCCATCTCAGACGTTACAAGCCGCGACCTCACGCGAATTTTTAATAATATAAACACTGATAAGATAACCGTCACTTCTTTAGCGGCATATACCGGGTTGCGCAGAGTAGTCGAGATGAAGCGCGAATATCTAAATCGTCTTGGTCTGCCTGAAAGGTACATTCTTTATGTTGGAGGTTATAACAAAAGAAAAAATATACCTTTGCTGCTTAACGCCTATTTCGCTCTTGGCATGAGAAGAAAAAATGTCAAGCTGGTTTTGGCGGACGCTGCCGGTAATTATGACATTGCTTCCCATGTGGCCAGCTTGGGATTGCAAAATGACGTGGTGCGGCTGACTCATATTGCCGAGAATGATTTGTCATTACTTTATAGTGGAGCGATTTTTTTTGTTTATCCCTCTCTTTACGAGGGATTTGGTTTGCCGGTGCTTGAGGCAATGACGTGCGGAACTCCTGTGCTGTCTTCAAATGCAGGGTCACTTGTTGAAGTAGCCGGTGATGCAGCATTATATTTTACGCCCGGCAATGAGGATGAATTGACAATGCTTATGGAACGAGTCCTGGAAGATAGCATTCTGCGTGATGATATGCGCAGTCGTGGATTGAATCGGGCAAGCCTATACTCCTGGCGACGCTGCGCACAAGAGACGCTAACGGTTTATGAAAACGTTCTAATGGCATGACAATTCGCACAGTATGTTTTTTTTAAAGTGAGCAATTCATGAAAATACTGCGCATTGCCGTAGATGTGAGACCTGTGCTGTGGAATACCATGGGCATAGGAACCGTAGCGTACAACTTCTTAAAACACATACAAACAATTGATACACATAATGACTATACGTTTTATTTTGATGATGATCCGGTTAAGTTAAAGAGATTATTTCCTGAACATAATTTCCGATTTAAGGCGATTCAGAATAGGCTGTTTTGGACAAATGTTTATATGTCTTCACAACTGTATAGTGGAAATTATGATTTATTTATTACTTTTTTAGATAGAGATATCCCTCTAATAACCTTTAAGACAAAGCTGATTACTTTAATATGTGATCTTATCCCTTTGATATATTCACCTTCATTTTTTAGAAGTCCATTTCATAAGCTATATTATAAAATATCCCTGTTTTACTCTATAGTGAAATCAGATAAAATTCTAACGATATCAGATTGTTCTAAAAAGGATATCATTGAGCATTATTCGATTAAATATAATAAAGTAAGTATTATAACGCTTGGCGCCCCTGAGCCGGTGCAAGACAACAAAGTGAATATAATAGAAAAGTATTCAATAACCAATAAATATATTTTGGCGTTTGGCTCTACTGAGCCCAGGAAAAACAATCTTCGTCTCATAAAGGCATTCAATGCTATCAAGGAATCATTCACAGATATTTCTCTTGTCATTGTAGGTAAAGAGTGGAGAGATCACAAATTTGAGAGAGTTCTTTTACATGACAAAATCATTTTGACAGGATATGTACCTGATGAAGATATGCCGTACCTTTATAAAAACGCCGAGATAGTTGTTTTCCCTTCGCTTTACGAAGGTTTTGGATTGCCGGTGTTAGAAGCAATGAAATACGGAATACCTGTAGTCACTTCAAACACATCCTCCTTGCCTGAAGTCGGGGGAGATGCTGTTGAATATGCTGATCCAAAAGATGTGTCTGATATTGCAAGAGCCATCAAAGATTTACTTGACAGTGAAGAAAAACGTAAATATAACAGGGAGAAAGGAATGCTGCGCGCCAAGCAATTCAATTGGCGATCCATGTGCAAACAAATATTATCAGTCTGTAAAGAAGCGACACAATAATCGCCATGAAAATAGGTATGGACGCAAGATTTGCAGTACGCAAACGTAGAGGAATAGGCAATTATTCTTTAAGGTTAATTCGTAATCTTGCTGACATTGATTCTGGAAACCAATATGTATTATACATCGACAGGGAAGACACAGAAGAAATTCTTCCTGCCAGACCAAATTTCTGTATCAAAAAGCTGTCGCCTGCTAACTATTTAATATGGGAGCAAATTTTACTGCCGCTACAGGCGAAAAGAGACAATCTTGATATTCTACATTGTCTTGGTAATACTGCTCCAATAAAAATATCGCATCGAATAAAGCTGGTTTCGTCAATTATGGATGTGATGTATCTGAAGAATTATTCCGAGTTACCTCAGTCATCATCAATTTATCAGAAGTTGGGGAGAATTTACCGAAAAATTATTGTCCCAAAAACTGCAGGTAGTTTATCGAAAGCAATAACCATTTCCTTTTTCTCAAAAACAGATATTATGCATCACCTTAAATCGCTTCGCGATGAAGATATAGCTGTTACATACCTATCAGCCAATGACTGGTTTAAACCTTGTAAAAACGAAGTAATTTTTGAAATCCTGAAAAATAAATACAACATACACAACGACTTCATATTTACGCTCGGTGCAACAGACCCCCGTAAAAATACGGAAAGAATCATAAGAACATTCCTGGAGCTAAAATCCAAATACTCGATTTCAGAACAATTAGTAATATCCGAATTACCAAACTGGGGAAACACTCTATTTTACAGAATGCTGCAAGATTCAAAATACAAAAACGATGTTGTTTTTCTTGATTTTGTCACTGAAAATGAATTGGTCTGTCTTTATAACTATGCAAAGGTGTTTCTTTATCCATCGTTTTATGAGGGATTTGGCCTTCCACCACTTGAAGCCATGTCGTGCGGCGTACCAGTCATTACCTCCAATGTAACATCCATCCCCGAAATAGTCGAGGATGCCGCCATGCTCGTCAATCCTTATGACGATGAAGAACTTAAAGACGCATTGCTTGTTATGTTGCATGATGAAAAAGTTCGCAGTGATTACATTGAGCGCGGCTTCAAGCAGGTCAAGAAGTTCTCATGGAGAAAAATGGCAATCGAAACGCTGAAAATATACGACTCGCTCTGTTTTAGAGGATTGCCTGAATGAAATTACTTTTTATCACATCGCGCTTCCCTTTTCCACCTTTCATAGGTGGTCGCCCCATACCTTTTCATCGCATGCGTATTCTAAGTAGAAAACATGAGATTACTCTTTTGTCTCTGTATGAGCATGATCAGGAGTTGAACGGAATTGAGCAGTTAAGTCGTTTCTGCAGTTCAATTCATACGGTAAAACTTCCTAAATGGAAATCGTTTATAAATATGGCTCTATTGGGGCCTGTTTCACGATTACCGCTTCAGGTATTGTATTATCAATCCGGAGAATTCAGAGAATGTTTGAATAAGCTGTTGGCGTGTGAAAAGTTTGATCTGATTCATGCTTTTATGTTGCGTCTCGCGCCTTTTTGCCGAAATATTTCTACTCCGGTAATCATGGATCTAATTGATTCAATGCAACTAAATTTTGAACGTAGCATGGATATTGCGCGCGCTCCCAAAAAATGGATTCTACGGGAAGAACTTAGGCGCTTAACTTATTTTGAGAAGGAAATTTGCAGCCAATTTGCTCGATTGATTGTTGTTTCAAATGAGGACAAAAAATATTTGTCATCACAAAATGTGAATGTAGTTCCTATAGGGATAGATACGGAACTGTTTGTGCCAGGAAAGGCGCCGGTCCATAACCCAACAATTATCTTTTCCGGCAATATGTTGTATGGACCCAATATCCAGGCCGTAAAGTGGTTTACTGAAAATTGCTTCTTCCGTATTCAGAAGGAAATTTCTAATGTTTCTTTTGTGATAGCAGGAAATGCTCCGCCTCTAAATATCCGCAAGTTAGGGAACAACACGGGAATATCAGTTCACGGTTTTGTGGAGTCAATGCCCGATGCATTAATCAAGGCATCACTTGCGGTTGCCCCGATGCAATCAGGCTCAGGAATGCAATTCAAAATTCTGGAAGCCATGTCATGCGGTTTGCCGGTCGTTACGAATACACTTGGGTTGGGAGACATCAAGGCGAAGGACGAAGTGGAAATATTGCTGGCGGAAACACCTGATGATTTTGTTGACAAGATCGTCAAAATCTTGGATAATAATAAGTTGGCTCGACAAATTGGCAATCACGCTCGCGAGTTTGTTCTCAGTAACCATAACTGGGAAGATACAACTGATATAGTAGAAGGTATTTATAATCAGATATTGGATAGAGCAAAAATGCGCACTGCGGAAAGAGAGCAACGGGCGGATGGATAGAAAGGCGCTTGTCCGTGGCATTTTGCGGCAAGATAGCTGTTAATGCTAACTATTAACTATTCCTTTTGAATTTTTGTGAATGTGATGCATACCAAAAGAAAATTCCTTTTAATAACAGGTGATATCCTTTTCATTCTCTGTAGCTCATATATTGCCGGATATGTAAGGTTTGGACAGCTGACGAATGTTGTTATTCGCTATCCCATCGCAACGGGAATCACAATTCTTATTTATATTTTATGTTTTTATATTTTTGAATTTTACAACATCGAAAAGCCTTTCAAGTTTCGATACGATATATTTAAGATGGCCTTGGCTGTCAGCATAGCCGGATTATTCGCCATATCACTGTTTTACGCATTCAGTAGGCAGTATGGCCGGGGACTATTTCTGCTTCAAATTATTTTTGTCTGGTTTCTTGTAAGTATATGGCACCGGTTTTACAGTATAATATTCCAAAAGATTCTTTTAAAAAAGAAGACTTTAATCATTGGTGCGGGGCATTGCGGGCTGGCTGCTTACCAATTGCTTGATGGTCCCCTATCACCTTATGAGATCGTGGGTTTTCTGGATGATGATCCGGTAAAACAAGGTAGTAACATCGGTTCAACCACAGTGATCGGATTAACCGATCAACTTCTTGAAAAGGCGAATCTGCTTGGTGTAAGTGAAGTCGTTTTGGCTATTACTCACAACCGTCCTTTAAAGTTGTTCAGATATACTTTGGATGCCAAGTTGAAAGGTATCACAGTCATAGAAATGCCCACATTGTTTGAACAGATGTTCGCCCGCATCCCTGTTGAGCATATCCAGGAAAGATGGCTCTTGCTGGAAGAGGGTTTTCAGTCTCTGAATAGCAACTATGCAAATAAAGTTAAAAGATTGATAGACATAGCTTTATCCTTGCTAATAATAGTAGCCACTTTTCCACTCGCTTTTTTTACGGCTTTGGTCATTCGTATAGATTCGCCTGGACCAGTATTTTATAAGCAGGCGCGCATGGGTAAGGGAGGTGTGATTTTTAACATCATTAAGTTTCGATCCATGTACCAGGATGCTGAAAAATGCGATGCAACTTGGGCGATGTGTAATGATCTACGTATAACTCGAGTGGGGAAATGGATTCGATTGCTGCGTATAGATGAGCTTCCTCAATTATGGAATGTGATGGTTGGGGAAATGAGCCTCATAGGTCCGCGTCCTGAACGCCCTGAGTTTATCAAAGATATTGAGATCAAAGTCCCCTACTACTATATTCGACATTTGGTAAAGCCTGGGATCAGTGGTTGGGCTCAAGTGAATTATCCTTACGGCGCTTCCATAGAAGAGACATTGCACAAACTCGAATACGATATTTACTATGTAAAAAATATGTCACTTTTTCTTGACTTGATGATTTTTATCAAGACTACCGGCGTAGTCCTAATGGGAAAAGGGGCGAGATAGTCAAGTATACTGCAAACGGGCATAATCTGCACTTTCCTTATGCTCCCTCTCCCAGCGGGGGAGGGTTGGGGTGGGGGTCCAAAAGTGCAGATTGTGACAGTTGGCAGTATAGATGTTCTTTTGTCTTTAAACTGTAATAGCAAGAGGGTTTGTCTTTGGCAGGTCAACAAAATAAATTTAATGCTGCAAAAAAAGGTTACGCTTTTCTATGGTATGTACCCGTTTTTGCAATTTTGGCAGTAACCCCATTGATCGTATATCTTTCAATTCATCCTGTGCCGGAAGCTTTTCAAAGTTTCTGGAACTCAGATAATAATCATGATTTTTTTTCATTTTGTAAAACGCGTTGGTTTATTTATTGGTCAGTTGTACTTTTGTTTTCTTTTTTGTTCTTCTTATACAAAAGAAAAGACGAGTATATAGGTTTCGTTCGGGGAACAAAGTACTTTTGGATGGCGTGGATTGTTTTTACTTTTTCAATTTTGCTCAGTACAATATTTTCACCGGTGCCATCTATTGCCTGGGGGGGGATGTTTGATCGATATGAAGGCGGCTGGGTCTGGCTTGCATACTGTTTACTGCTTGCCGCCTGCGCTTTCTTGCCGCGCCAGGATACCGATTTCCGTTATTTTACAAGCGCGATTATTTTTTCAACTACGGTAATTGCATTAATCGGCGTATTCCAGTTTTTTGATATGGATTTTTTTCGTTCCGGTTTAGGCCGGTGGTTAATTCTTCCCGAAAAATTTATCACCGCTGACTTAGGCTTTATCTTTGGCAAAGGAAAAATCTACTCTACATTTTTCAATATTAACTATGGCGGTAATATAGCAGGTATTGCTTTGCCCCTGGCAGTTTGTATGTGTCTGTTTGTACCGAGTTTCAAAAAGGGCGGTATTCTTTCATTAGGCTACACCTTATTGATTTTTGTTCTGGCTATCGGTTGCAGATCTCAAGCGGGCGTTGTTGGCCTTTTTATCGCTTTTACTTTCCTGATTATCTACCTTGCGCGTCACTATCGTGGTAAATTTATACGGTTGGTTTTGATTCTTGCTTTATTTATCCCGATTTATTTTGGTATGGATATATACGCAGGTGGGGGAATCAGTGGGCAGTTCACAGACAGATTTTTGAGTGATGGCGGCGCTCTTTTATTAGGTGTCACGCTGTTGAATTTTGTCCTTGATAGTTGGAAGTCTCATGCAGGCTCAATTGGTTTTTTTATTGTTTCTATTTTGCTGATTATCTACCTTGCGCAACATTATCCCAGCAAAGCTAAACGGATGGTTTTGATTTTTGCCTTAGTTATCCCGATTTATCTCGGGATGGATATATATTTCGGTGGGCCAATCAGTGGGAAGTTTACTGGCGATTCTGCTGATAAGTTGGCGGTTCAGCCATCATTGGGGGGGCACTTGAATGATGAGCAAGAACGTCCTGTTCCGATGCAGGCAAAGAACAAGACGTTCTTTGATGAGATGGTCATTAAGTATGGCCATTTTGCCGATGGTCGCTTTTACATATATTTGCGCGCCATGGAACAACGGTTAAAAAGCCGTTCTTTGTTGGGGACAGGTCCGGATACGTTCGCCATCTTTTTCCCTCAGCAAGGTGATGCGTACAGGTGGTTTCACCCTAAGAATATGATCATAGACAAAATGCATTCCATGTTTCTGCAGATTTGGTTTAATACCGGCTTTATTTCTTTTGCTGCATTTATGTTAATGGTGTTGCTCCATTTTGCTAATTCGGTACAGATATATTGGAATATCCAAACCAAAACAACCATTGAGGTTCTTGGCCTCGGTTTTTTCCTTGGGTGGTCGGGTTTTTTAGGGACAGCAATCTTTAATGATAGTGCAATCTCCGTATCCCCTTATTTCTGGGCTGTTTTCGGTGCATCAATTGCGGCCAACCATATTATCCTATCCCCCAAACCGCTATGCACCGAGGGATCCGCACCAGTCGCTAAACAAAAACTGAATATCAAGCGTAAGGCCAGGACTAACCGGTAGCTCTGAACAAGTGGGTGTTGATCATCGTTTCGGCCAGTTGGGCGGATCATACAAATACAGGTTGATAATCTGTCTATCCCAAACGACGATCAAAGCTAATTTATTTTTTTGAACATGCGCGCTTAGCGTAACAATTCTTTTATAGCCTGTTCTGATGGTGGTTTTTCAATCACTTCCCAGAACAGGCTATTTTGTTTTTAAATCCTGTTTTTTGTGATGGTTGAATAGACTGAAGAAATATCAGGTATGATCAGCTTTGTTCCAATAGCTTATTACCTCAAGCCAATAACCGGCTTCGGCCTTTCTTCCTTCTACCTGTCTTTCTATTCAGGATTTGAAATGATCCATCACCCGCTTGAAGCCGGGCAATGATTTGATAATGGTGTCATCCGATACGCAGAATGCGATTCTGAAATGCCCTGGCCCGCCAAAACCGCTCCCAGGAACCACAAGAATCAGTTCCTGTTGCAGTGTTTTTACAAATTCAACATCATCGGGTATAGGGGTTCGCGGAAAAAGATAAAATGTTCCCGGTGGTTTCACAAAATCATAGCCGCTTTCCGAAAGACCGTTACAGAGAAGTTCCCGTTTTCTGGCGTACGCAGAAATATCCACACTTGCTCCCTGCATCCTGGCGATCACGCGCTGCATAAGGGCCGGCGCATTGACAAAGCCCAGTATTCGGTTGCACAGGGCCATGGCCCCAAGCAGCGTTTCCTTATCGGTTGCAACTGGGTTTACGGCGATAAACCCGATTCGTTCTCCCGGAATCGAGATGTCCTTTGAATAGGAAGTGGTCATGATGCTTTCGGCATAACAGCCAAAAACACTTGGAACCTTGGCCCCGTCATAGATGACTTTTCGATAAGGCTCATCAGCCATCAGATAAATGGTTCGGCCAAACGATTTTGCTTTTTGGGCCAGCACTTCCCCCAATGCCATCAGACTTTCTTCGGAATATATCTGTCCGGTCGGATTGTTGGGAGAATTGATCAAAACTGCCTTGGTCTTTGACGTAATGGCATCTGAAATGGCCCTGATATCCAAGGTAAAATCCGGGTTAGTCGGAACCGTTTTTAGTATGCCGCCATGATTGCCGACATAGAACCCATACTCCACAAAATGGGGCGTTGGTGTCAGAATCTCATCCCCGGGATCGGTTATGGCTTTCAAAATAACATTCAGTCCTCCCGCTGCGCCGCAGGTCATGATAATCTCGGCCGCCGAAATCGGAACGCCCTGCTCCGAACGCAAATAATCCGCAACGGATTTGCGTACTTCCGGGTAGCCGGTATTGGGCATGTAACCGTGACACCCCGGCGTTTCCTGGTCCAAAATGGTTTTCAGGATGGTTTTAAATGCCTCTGGAGGATCCAGATTGGGATTTCCAAGACTGAAATCATATACATTTTCCGCCCCGTGAATACCTTTCAGGCGGGCACCTTCTTCAAACATTTTGCGAATCCATGAGGATTTTATCAGAATGCCTTCAATATGCTTGGCTATGGTCATGATCGGTTTCCTTATTTTTTTATATTGCCTGAACTACGGATTTAACTTCCGGAATTTCTTTCTTTAATGTCCGTTCTATTCCGTTTCGAAGCGTCATCTGTGACATGGGACAGCCAGCACATGCACCTTTCAGCCGGACGGTTACGACACCATCCACGCAATCCACCAGCTCGACATCCCCACCGTCGGCCTGAAGCATCGGCCTGATCTTGTTAATAACATTCCGGACTTTTTCTTTCATTATTCCTCCTCGCTGCCTGGGGTCCGTCGTTCATAAAAACTATTTCTGAAATCATCGAATGCATCATTCATGATGGCGTTTCGCATTTCCTCCATCAGACTGATATAGTAATGAATGTTATGGATAGTGTTAAGCCGGTACGCAAGAATTTCGCGGGACAGATACAGGTGTCGCAGATAAGCTCTGGAATAATGCCGGCAGGTATAGCAGGCGCAATACTCATCAATTGGCGCCGTATCTGTTCTGAAACGGGCATTGCTGATATTTAGCGCTCCTTTTGGCGTAAACAACTGCCCGTTTCTGGCGTTTCGCGTCGGCATTACGCAGTCAAACATGTCCGCCCCACGACTGACCAGCTCGACCAGGTTTTCCGGGGTTCCAACACCCATGATATATCTCGGGGAAGAGCGGGGAAGATGATGCAGAGTAATCTCGGCCATCTCCAGCATAACATCCGCCGGCTCTCCAACACTTAATCCGCCTATGGCGTATCCGGGAAATTCCATTTCCACAAGGGCCTCTGCCGAAGCCCGGCGCAAATCCGGGTACATTCCTCCCTGAACAATTCCGAACAGCGCATGGGAATCATCAGATTGATCCTTCCAGGCGGTTTTGCATCGCCTTGCCCAGCGCGTGGTCAGATTCATGGCATCAACCGCCTCTTGCTGTGTTGAGGGATAGGCAATACACTGATCGAGGCACATGATGATATCGGCATTAAGACAAATCTGAATATCAATGGCCTTCTCCGGGGTGAGCAAGTGCCTTGAACCGTCGATATGGGACTGGAAATCCGCACCTTCTTCGGTGATTTTCCGCAATCTGGCTAAAGAAAAGACCTGAAATCCGCCGCTGTCGGTCAGGATTGGCCCCTCCCAGTGCATGAAACGGTGAAGCCCCGAAAAAGCCTGAATGACATCACATCCAGGTCTGAGGTATAAGTGGTAAGTATTACCCAGAATGATTTGGGCGCCGCAAGAATGCAGGTCTTCAGGCGAAAGAGATTTGACGGTCGCAAGCGTTCCGACCGGCATGAATACCGGGGTTTTAATATCTCCCTTCGTCGTTTGGATGATTCCGGCCCTTGCCTGGGTTGTTGTTGACCGAGATATTTCTTTAAATTCCAGTTGATCCCCCATCAATCAATCAGCATGGCATCCCCATAGCTGTAAAACCGGTAGCCAGTTTGAATGGCTGCCTGATAAGCATTCAGCATAAAGTCCCGTCCAGTAAAAGCGGCGACCAGCATCAGCAGCGTCGATCTGGGCAGGTGAAAATTTGTGATCATGGCATCCACAACCTTGAACCGGTAACCTGGGTAAATAAACAGATTACAAGGCCCTGCTCCCGCCATGACCATTCCGTTTTCAGATGCGGAAAATTCCAGCGTCCGAACGCTGGTGGTGCCGACAGCCACAATACGGGCACCGCCTGCCCTGGCATCGTTGATGATTTCAGCAGATTGCCTGGTAATCGTATATGTTTCGCTGTGCATTCGGTGATCCCTGATATCCGCCACTCTTACAGGTATAAATGTGCCATAACCCACATGAAGGGTAACGGGAACCACCGCGATTCCCATAGCCTGCAATTGGGTCATCAGGTCCGCTGAAAAGTGAAATCCGGCCGTTGGTGCGGCAATAGCCCCTTTTTCAGACGCATAGATGGTCTGATAAGCGGTGTGATCTTCGCAGAAACCGGTCCCGGATTCCCGTCGAATATAAGGGGGAAGAGGCACTTTCCCCACCTGATATAGGGCCTGATCAAAATCATTTTCGCAGGTGAACTTGACCTCGTAACAGTCTTCCGAAGGGCTAAGCACCTCGGCTCGAAGGCCACGATCGAAAAAAATCATTGAACCTGTCCGGGGTTTTTTTGAGCTTTTGATCAGACATTTACACTCAAATTCGCCAGCCATTTTTCGGCTCGCCTGGCCATCTGCATACGTCAATATCAGTACTTCGGCCTTGCCTCCGGTATCTTTGTGTCCCAACAATCTGCCGGGAATGACCTCTGTATTGTTGACAACCAGCACATCACCAGAGCGCATCAGGTCGGGCAAATCGCAGAATACCCGATGGGCGATATTGCCCGAACTGCGATTCAGATGAAGCAACAGGGAACGATCTCTCTGCTGACAGGGATTCTGGGCGATACGATCCTCAGGAAGCTCATAATCATAATCATCCAGAGCATACATCGGATTAACGCTTTCCCAGGTACACCAGCCACAGGCCCGTGAACATAAGTACCAAACCAAAACGCCGGAGCCATCCATCCGGCATTTCCAGCATCTTGGATACCCAGGATTTCATTTGCTCCGGAAAAGCAAAATAAGGAAGCCCTTCGATTATCATGACCATACCCAGCACACAGAGAAAAAAATCCATTTATTCATCAATCCATTTCAGTTCTCAAGCCGAAACCATCCCGGAACTTACCGTTTTCCTTCAAAAAAATCATCATCAGGTAAGCGTTTGAACCCCTCCCCCCGGCGGGGGGAGGTTGGGAGGGGGGAAATGCTGTCATGTCAATCACTTGCCCTCCCCCCGGCCCCCTCCCGCTGGGAGGGGGAGTGAACGGTTACATCATCAGAGATAATCTCCGATTGTATCACATTTAGCAGTTCTTCTCCAATTGCAGTACCCATATCGATAAATTCGGGGCCATAAGCCTTTCCGGTTTGAGTGCGAAAGGTCTGCTTGATTTCTAAAAGCCCTTCCATTGCTTTGGGATAGCGGCTGAGAAATTCTGATAAAGGCGGGTCGAAAAAAGACACCATGTCCCACACGGTATGCGAAAAATTATCCGGTCCCCAACGGAATTTGTCAGCATCATAGAGACAATCGGCTACCAGAGCCCCTTCAATCGTGTTGATGCCGACAGGAGGCTGAAATGCTTCATGATTGCGAATGGCCTGGCAGATATCTTCAATTTCATCCGGAGTATATGGATAGGCACTGAGCGTTTTCCTGGCATATTCCGCCCCTTCAACAGCATGATGCTTCATTTTCCGTTTGATATCATGAAGAAGCCCCGCACTTTGCACAATGATGACGCGCTGCTCCGCATAAACATCCGAATACCCGCAGCGACGGCCTTCAATCATCATCAATACACCAGCATCAACGGTTACCTTAACGGCATGGTCAAGCCCGTGCCCGAAATCGTCTTCAAGGTGATCGGCTACAAACGCATACAGGTTTCTCAAAACCGGGTTTGTACGAAAAAAGCTTCTTGATATATCAATGTGAGATGAAAAGTCCCTGTAAAAAGCAGGCTGTGGAAACCGTGATACAATTCGGCGAGCCAGTTGGCGCATCCGGGCATAAACGGGGGACATGGCTTTAGGAGATTTTTCAATCAGAATCATGGCGGATCGGGATTAGAAGCAATCATAAATCATCAGCTTTCAGATATTGAAAAAAAACCTTCGCAGACTTTCCACTTTCCACCTTCCTTGATAACACTGACGGTCTGGTCCAACGGAGTGGTTTTTCCGAGAAAGAACAGTTTCCCTATATATGCAAACAGCGGATTGATTCCTTTTTTCATGTCTCCGGTAATTCGAATTTCAGCCCCGCTGGAACTCATTTTAAGTGTATGGGTTTTGACGTTAAAAAGACTGTTTTTCATATAACTGATGTCATATCCACGCTCATTGGCCTGCTTTGCCGTGTTTTGAATATAGGAGGCTACCACGTTGTTTTCTTCATCCAGCGCCAGGTTGTCGCAGAGCCTGGTCGCCATTGCCGAATCCAGTTGATAATACATTCGCGCAAACTCAACAGCAGCCTTGCCTGGCGTATCTCGCATGTCCGCAAAAACAAAAATGACCTGAAAAAAGAATGCAAGAAGAAATACCATTGTGAATGCCGAGCGATTGTTGTCCTGAGTCATGAATCGTTCCTCCGCCTGATGAATCAGAAATAGATGATTCAGAAATAAATGAATTGACAAATTCGATTACTGTTCTGACAATACAAGTTGTATCTGTGCAGGAATAATGGCCGACTATCTCCATGTTGTTTTACCTTATGACGGCAACTTGGCTCTGATAGCATGGAATGTTCTCTGAAACAAGACTTTTTACCGTAAAAATACAGGTATTTTGTATCTTTCTTAAATTCGATCACCCCATATATGAAAATGATACTTCCCCCTTTGGAAAAGGGGGGATCGAGGGGGATTTTTCAGGTGGATAGCCTCCTGAATCCCCCCTGACCCTCCTTTTTCAAAGGGGGGAATCCTTTCTACAAACCATCAACCCTGAAAGAATTTTTTTAATGAAGCCATGAAGCATTACCGACAACATTTTATTCGCAAAAATCTGATCCTGAGAGCCAAAATTCTTCAAGCCGTTCGCATCTTCTTTGTCCAAAATGATTATCTTGAAGTCGAAACTCCTGTTCGGATTCCGGCCCCGGCACCTGAAACCAACATTGATGCTCAGGAAGCCGAAGGATGGTTTCTCCACACCTCCCCGGAACTCTGCATGAAATGGCTACTTAGCGCCGGATACCCTCGAATATTTCAAATCTGTCGGTGTTTCCGCAAGCAGGAGCGGGGCCGGATGCACCTGCCGGAATTCACCCTTCTGGAATGGTACACTGCCAACCATACCTATCTGGAAATGATGTCCCAGTGCGAAAAACTGATTCAGTTTGTTGCAGAAGTCGTCGGCCAGCCTGATTCAGTTGGTTATCGTGATCAGCGGATATCGCTGGCATCACCCTGGGACCGCATGACTGTATGCGAAGCATTTGATCGGTACTCACATACTTCAATGAAAGATGCGCTGAGACAAAATCGCTTTGACGAAATCATGGCAATTGAAATTGAACCTTGCCTCGGAAACGATCACCCGGTTTTTCTCCACGATTATCCGGCTTCCTGCAGCGCCCTTGCCAGGCTGAAACTGGCCGATCCTTCAGTTGCCGAACGATTTGAGCTTTATATCGCCGGACTTGAGCTATGCAATGCATTTACCGAACTGACAGATCCGGTTGAGCAGCGAAAGCGCTTTGAAGAAGAACGACAGCTTCGCAGGCATGCCGGAAAAATGGAATACCCCATGCCCGAAAGTTTTCTGCGCGCCTTGAACGATATGCCGGCTGCATCAGGAAATGCACTCGGAATGGATCGTCTCATTCTTCTTTTGACTGATGCAAATTCAATTGATGATGTGGTTGCATTTATTCCCGAGGAGCTGGAATAAGCCATGCCAAAAGATATCTTGGCTAATGGACATACAGAAGAAATGATCGGAGTTCTTTCATAAGATCAGAGCCGCAAGAAATCGACTGTCGCCCAACCCTGGATACTCAGTCCTGACCCTATGATAATCATTGACAAATATCTTTCCTATGGTTAGTTTTGCTCATTGGTGGTGTTGTCTGAACAGTTTGATCTGATTTTATAAGCGAATTTCATTTACTATCTCTACAGGAGGGTGTCATGATTGAGGTTACCCCATCAGCTACGGAACAGATAGCTGAATATTTTAAAGGCAAGGAAGTCTCTCCCATCAGGATTTTTTTAAACGAAGGCGGATGAGGCGGGCCAAGTTTGGCAATGGCTCTGGATGAGTCAAAAGAAACGGATAATGTTTTTGAAATTGATGGCTTTAAGTATGTTGTGGATAAAGAATTCATGATAAAAGCCGACCCTATCAAAGTGGATTTTCTGGTAAGCGGCTTCAAAGTGGATTGCGGAATTGATTTTACATCAGGCTGTTCCAGTTGCGGCACTACCGGTTCCTGCTGTTCAACCTAATTTAACTTCCCCCAATAAGGGCAGATCGGTTTTATGACTTTGTCATTCACCGGTTTGCCCTTTTTAATTGCTGTCCGGGAGCCTGAAACAAAAGCGCATCCAGATACCCGGTTCTGATTCAGCCCATATCCGGCCACCGTGCTTGGCGATGATTTCCCGGGTGATAAACAGCCCCAGTCCCGAACCTCTGGAAGCATCCCCACGAGGATCGAATCGAACGAATTTCTCAAAGATTTTCTCAAGCTGATCGACGGGCAGTCCCTCGCCGAGATTCCATACTTCTCCACTGACCTCCGCGTTGTTATATGAAATTTGAATTCGTACTTCCCCCGGTTCAGCTCCGTATTTGACAGCATTGTCAAAGAGATTTCCAAAAACCGTCTTCAGCAGCGATGGATCGGCGAAAATCGGCAAAGTCTGTGGAAAATCGGTGTGCAGCAACATTCCCTTTCTGGAAAGAATCGGCATCATTTCCTGAATTACCGGGCGGATTACGTCCTGAATAATATCCATGGACTGCCGGTTGATACGAAGCTCTGCGCTTTCAATTCGGGCTAGATCCAGGTACTTCCGGGCCATATCGACGGCTGCATGGATATTTCTGGAAATGTTGCGTACCAGATCGGTTTGCTGCACGCTCAGCGCGCCTCCAACCTGAATTTCAAGGGCTCTGGCGGAAGTGTATATCACCCCCAGGGTATTTTTAAGTTCATGAGACACAAAACCCAGCATATCAAGATAGTTGACATTAAGACGCTGCAAGGAGCAATTGGTCTGTTCCAGCGCTGTATTGGCAGTATTAAGCCGATCTTCACGATCCTTCAAACTAACTGTCATCAGGTTAAATGCACGGGTCAAGTCCCGAACCTCATCATTACCGGGCGGCTCCGGAACTTTTAGATTCAAGTGTCCTTCTGCTATTTTTCCGGCAGTGTCGGCCAGACGAGTCAGCGAGCCGGTTAGCCTGCGAGCAAAAATCAGGCTTACGGCGAATACAGCCAGGGCGACACCTACGGACAGCGCGGCATTAGCTTTCCAGAGGCTGTACTTGATGTCATCATAGGTTTTGGCCAGAATACCCACATAAAGGATTCCGATCACCCGATTTTCAACGTCGAAAATAGGGTCATAAGCTGAGACATACCAGTCATTCACCACGAAGGCTCTGTCATACCAGGGTAAGGCATTTTCAAGGACATTATCGTAAACCGTCTGACTGACCCTGGTCCCAATAGCCCGTTGGCCGTTGGCCAGCATGACGTTTGTTGCAATCCGGGCATCCCACTGGAAAATGGTTACATTTCCGAGCTGAACGCCATTATAGGTTTGATCCTCGAAAATAATGGAGCGGATCTTATCCACCAGACTGTGGTTCCGATTGAGAAGTACGCCCGCATAAATGACACCGATGGGCCTTCCGTTCAAATCCGCAACTGGCGCAGAGGCCATGATGACCATGCCTGCAGATTCACTGTTTTTGGCGCGGATTTTAGCCTTTGGAGTGGGTTCAAAAACCATAAAGGCCCGCTCCTCAAGGTCGTGACCTTCGTTTTTAAGCCTGTCTGCATCCAGTATGGCGAATCCCGCGGTAAGCTGGCCCTTAAGCGCCTGGGCGACAAAAGGATCATTCTGCAGATAATCCCCACGGATATATGGCTGCATAGTGCGGATTAACACCCGTCCCTGATTGTCGGTAAGGGAAAGAAAATCAAAACCGCATTTTCTTCTGACGGATTCCAGTGAGGCTGTCATCGACTTGGACTCCGGGGGACTGAAAGCACTCAACACCTGCGGATCACCGCCAAGCACCGTTAAAACCAGGCGCAACTTGTCGAGCTCGTTGTCAATCACGTTCCAGCCGGATCGCAGATCAAGGCTGATTCTGCGCTGAGCCTCGTTCACCGTCGTGCGGTTGATCATCACTGCCCCAAGAATACCTCCCAGAATGCCGGAAAGGCTTATGAGCAATGCAAAATTCAGAAAAATGCGTTTGTACAGTTCCATTCTCATATCGGTATTTCCGAGCTCTTTTTGACGTGAAAAACGTTCTGAACCACGAATGTACGCAATTATGCACGAATAAAAAATTAAAAAAGGCTGATTAGCATGCGTGTGGCCACAACCAGAAGCAGGCCGGCAAACAGCCGTTTGAGCCTATCTACGGGAAGACTGTGGGCCAGGTGAACCCCGAGCGGAGCAGTCAGCACGCTGGCGCAGATAATCCCGAGCAGGGCCGGGAGATAGACATAGCCCAGAGAGTAGCCGGGTAGATTGGCGGCGGAAAGGCCATTGAACACATAGCCAAAGGCTCCGGCCACCGCAATCGGAAAACCGATGGCCGCCGATGTGCCGATGGCCTCATGCAAAGGAATATTGCACCACAGCATGAATGGTACCGAGAGCGTACCACCGCCGATCCCCACCAGGCTGGAAACACCGCCGATGATATTTCCCACTCCGAACATGCCGGCGGCGCCCAGGAGTTGCCTTCCGGGTTTGGGCTTTCGGCCGGTCAACATCTGAACTGCCACATAATAGAGAAATATCACAAAAAAGCCTTTCAAAAATCGTGTTGAAAGGCTTGCCGCCACACATGAGCCCAGAAATGTCCCCACGAATATACCGATGACAATGCGTCTGACCACCAGCCATCTTACTGCCCCCCGTCGATGATGGAACCAAAAACTGGAAACAGCCGTGAACATGATGCTGGCCATCGAAGTACCCAGTGCCAGATGCATGATCGCATCTTCGGATATCCCCTGGCGGGTAAAACAAAACACAAGCATCGGAACGATCACCAGCCCCCCGCCAATACCGAGAAGTCCGGCCAGAATGCCCGCAGCAGCCCCTACGACAAAATACATTACCAAAATAGTTACCATTTCGCTTTCCTTTATAGTGCTTGTGGGTGTTCTCACCCGTAAGGCACCCGATATATTTGGTCTACAGTTTCTCTGCCTATAACAAGCACATAAAAAAAACAATCACAATTATCAACATAATCACAGATCAGTTTTCCCCATTTGATACATTATTTGGCATCCTTCATTTCCTTGTTGACACTTTAATGCCGAAATGCAAAATCGCTGGGAGTGCCGCACCCCAGTGCGGCCATGCATGTATCATCACAATTGCCGCATGGGGTGCGGCGCTCCCAGGCGAAATGGCGAGATACATATAGGCCGGAATACTGGCATCCCGGCAAAAAGTGTCAACTACTTTTATCGTAATATGTAAGGATGCCGAAAACAGCCTGGGAAAATAACTCTTGACATTCGATACTGATTCATGCAGTGTCAGATCGCATCGTTTGATGTCCCTGTTTCAAATGTGGTATATATCATAAATGTTATCAAGAGGTTAGGGATGTAGAGAAAATGAAAAAAGGAATATTTCTATTTTTCTGTTTATTTTTGGTCTTGGTTTACAACGTAGAAGCCAGTGCAGCAGGGTATTGGTCATTCAAAAATCAAGTATTGAAGGATTCTGGTACAAAAGTTGGTTCCTACTGGACTGAGACTTCCACTTGCAGTAAAAATTCTTCAGCATACACTCGTAAAGGGCTAGCAGGTGAATATGAAAAAGGTTCTACGACCTGGACAGATCCGCCATTAAAAATTGATCCATTATTAAAATTTCAAATAAACCTGACTGCAACAATAGATACAGCTATTGCAGGTGGTATGAGCGTAGGTGGTATGAGTGAAATAGGTGCCATTATATCCAGTCCTGGAGGCTACACTAATATTAACGGTACTTATTTGTATGGGCCGAACGGTGAATATCTTCCAGCCGTATGGAAAGTAGGCACTGTTGCTGTGACAGTATCTGGCAACATGCCTTCCGGAACTCCCTCTGCACTAAAATCCATTTATGTTTGCTCTATCTCAGATGGTGGTTATAGCCAAGCCGAGTATGTCTACGAATGGGTAACCAGTCCTCCGAATCTTTCAGTAACTCCGGACAACCGGGATGTGCCAGCAGTTGCGGGGACAACCACCTTCAGTGTTTCAAACACTGGAGGTGGAACAATGCCTTGGACAGCCACTGTGACATCTGGCAGCAGTTGGTTAACGATAACATCGGGGGCCAGCGGAACAGATACTGGAACGATCAATTGCAGCCTTACTGCAAACACCAGCACATCAGCCCGAACTGCCACCATACATGTAACAGCAACCGGTGCAACTGGTAGCCCGATGGATGTGACGGTAACACAAGCACCAACACCGACTCCAACTCCAACTCCAACTCCAACTCCAACTCCGACTCCGACTCCAACCCCAACACCGATTCCGACACCGACACCAAGACCAGTGCTGTCGGTAACACCACCCAATCAATCTGTTACAAAAGAAGCAGGCACCACCCATTTCAGCGTATCCAACACCGGAACTGGAACAATGCCTTGGACAGCCACTGTGACATCTGGCAGCAGTTGGCTTTCGATTACATCGGGAGCTAGCGGAACGGGTACAGGAACCATCAATTGCAGTTATCCCACCAACACCACGGCATTAGCGCGTACAGGTACAATCCGGGTCACAGCAACCGGTGCAACTGGCAGTCCCATTGATGTTACAGTGACACAGGGAGGATCATCAGGTTTATTAGCTGCGACTTTTGCTGGTTCTGGGCTTTGGGTTTACAATTTGGATAGCGCAATGTGGACGCTAATTAGTTCGGTAAATCCTGAAAATATGATTTTTTCTGGTTCGACTCTCTATGTTGATTTTGGAGCATCAGGTCTCTACAAATTCGATGGCACAGCATGGGCTCAACTCACATCGTCCAACCCAGAAAACATGGTGGCTTCCGGTTCAACGATCTATGTGGACTTCGGAGCAGCTTATGGCCTCTACAAGTGGAATGGCACAGCATGGAGCGGACTCACATCGGCCAGCCCTGAAAACATGGTGGTCTCAGGTTCAGTGCTCTATGTGGACTTCGGAGCATCTTACGGCCTCCAGAAATGGGATGGCGCTGCATGGACTCAACTCACATCACTTAACCCTAAAAACATGGT
>CAIMCT010000505.1 GCA_903839535.1 uncultured Desulfobacteraceae bacterium | reverse complement strand
TTTTTCATGTTCAGTATGCCGTTTTCAAGATATGCAGGAGCTTCCGGTGGAAAACCGGAAGAATCCATACTCATCTGAGATGCCGAACTGAGTTTTCTAACAATCACCTCCGCGTAAATCGGATTGGACGGCTTCAGGACACCTTTGATATTTTTCATCAGCCCCAGATCAAGAACATACTGATAATCATCATCTGTGAAATCAAATCCTTTTTCTTCGCCGATCAGCACCGGTTCGACCACCTTCCTCACCCGCTCCTCCTTGAGCCGCTCCAAAAGACTGTCGATATGCGTATCCCGCCTCTGAATAATTGTCTCAACCGCCTGTCCGACATGCTCCGGAGTTACGGATTTCGAATAATCGGAGCCGAGTATTTCGGTTATGATTTCTCTGACAACCGCATTGACCAGCCAGGGCTGTCCCTGTGTCTGATGATAAACACTTTCAATCACTTCAGGAGAAAAAACCTGACCGGTTACTTCCGTATGCTGGGCATACAGCACTGAGACTTCTTCTTTTGTGAAATCCCGCAAGGTCATGACTTTGGTAACGATATTGAAAGGACTTGCGCTGCCGAGAGTTTCGCTATCCTCTCTGATTTTCCCTTTGTAATCCCGGATGTTTCGCATTCCGATAAGACCCACCGAATGGACAAAAGGAATCATGGAGCGGTTCACATAACCATCCCGCAATTGTCTTAAAAATGAAATAAGGGTTCCGTTCAAAAGGCAGTCCGCCTCGTCAAACAGAATAATCAGAGGTTTGTTCAGACTCATGCAGAAATCAGTAAGACTTTCTTTCAGCAACACGTTGAACTGGCTTATCTCCTGATTTGCCGGATAATCTTTTACCGGAATATGTTTGCTGTATTTTATTACGTTTCTGATAATATTGATAATTGCCGGTATCCCTTCCTTTGCTTCGGCAATACCCTGAGCAGATTCAAGAGAACAATACATAGCGTGATACCTGCCCTCGTCATTTAGTTTCCGAGTCAGATCCAGCAGCAGTGTTGTCTTGCCTGACTGACGCGCCGCATGAATCACAAAATACTGTTCCTGGTCAATCAGATATTTTATTCCTTTGCATCTTGACTCTGAGAGAATCATATAATGCTTATCAGGATTGCAGGGTCCTGCGATGTTGAAATATTTTTTCATGGCTGCTCCTTTGCGTAAAACTGAAAATCTTGCGTCATATTTGTTCGGATTGTAACATAAGCCGAATCAGTATGTAAGTACGATGAAGGATTGAAGGATAAAAAATATCCTTCAATCCTTCAATCCCAAAAATAAACAACCCTTCATGGTCGAAACGATGGATAACTATTTCCCCTTTTTCCAAAGGGAAAATAAGCAGTCATGATGATTTGATCGGAACGATGATCAAGGCTAATAATCTCTATCGTCTGGCAATGTCCATGACGAGGGATCCTTCCAGTCTAACTTTATATTCGGCATATCCTTGAATACAGAGCCGGCCACTTTATTAGGTGTCTCCCGAACGCCAAAGAATGTAATTGGACCTGCATACTTTTGCCGCGCAGGGGCAGGTCTGGAGCCACCGAACAGGCCCCTTGCAGCCTGCCGCCAAAAATCTTCCTCAGGTTCACGTTGTACCTGTTGGATTTGCTTCATTAGCGAATCCCGTTCTTTATTTAAATTTTCCGCAGCACCCATATATATAGCCCAGTAACTTAAATTCCATGTCGGATCATGTTCACGGTTCGAATGAAGCTCATCATCATCCGGAAAAAAATCTTCGCCATGTGGACTAACCAAATAATCTTGAATCTCTCTAATCAAACCATTGTTTTCCAGTTGCAGCGTCGCAAGTTCCGCCTGTAGATTATTGAGACGTTGGTGTCTCGAATTGTTGAGGTCGCTTCTTTCAAGTTCTTCGCGAGCCGAGTCTGTCATTGCAAACGTGTTATTAGCAAAACTCCATGAATCATTAATATCCGGACCCGGCATTCCCGTGGGGTCCCCCCGATTGATGGGATCATTGCCCACATAAAGGTAGGGATTAACTTCCTTGGCATCGGTGATCTGCGGCCAGATGGGATCCTGTGTCAGAAATCGGCCGGTTGTGGCATCGTAGTACCGGGCCCGCATGTGGTAGATGGCGCCAGCAGTATCAGCCTGCCTAACCCCCCAGCGGCCGCAATATGTGAAGGGCTGCGGGTTGGCGCCGGTGTGGCTTAGCAGTCTGCCGTAGGGGTCATAGGCGTAGGCATCGGTCACTTCCCTGTCCTTATCGGTCAGCGCCAGGGTGGAGCCGGTCCTGTCAACGTGATAGAAATACACCTGTTTGCCGTTGGCCGCATCGATCATGTACAACAGTTCGCCTGCAGGGGTCCAGACGTAATAGCGTAAAAACGCGCCACTGGATTCATCCAGTTCCGCCATAATCGGTGTCAGTCCCAATGCGTAATTATAATAAGCGTGGGTGGTGACGCCACCGGATGTCCGGGTGCGTAGTTCCCCCAGCCCGTTATAAGTCAGGGTTTCTCCATTGATTCCTGTTAGGCGGGACACCCTGTCCCAGGTAAACACATTGCCAGGTGAAGTGATTTGCCTGCCCCGGTCATCGTAGCCAAATCCAACTGAACTGATCTGGGATGCGACATCAAACGTCAGGGTCTTAGTTTCGGGCATCAGAAAAATTTCCGGCGACAAAGGCGCGGTCATATCCAGGCTGGTCACCTTTCCAGCAGCATCCAGCATATAGCGCAAATCTACATGATCGCCGGACTTGATCCGGGTTAGTCGGCCTGCGCCGTCCCAGGTATAAATGATCTGCTCGCCATTGGAATAGGTTTGGGTGGTTAGCCTGCGGTCTTCGTCGTAGGTAAACGTGACCTGTGTGTTGGTCAGGGAATCGGTTACACCGGTCAACAGGCCGGTCTCATTGCTGTAGGTATAGGTGACGGTAAAGGCATTGTTGGTATATGTGGCGGATGTCACTCGGCCGGCGGCGTCATAGCCGGTGCCGAATGGTATTCCCGAATCTGTTGTGCTGGTGACCCAGCCTTCGGCATTGCGGGTCAGGGTGATGTCATTGGCGCCCGTTATATGGTTCTGGCTGTCGTAGGTGAACTGAATATCCGGGTCCCCTCCATGCTGGATGCGAGTGACATTGCCGACGGCATCATGGGTAATACCCGCCGTATCGCCATTCGGAAAAGCCAGAGTGTTTACGCGGCCCCGGGTGTCATAGCCCCAGCCCCACTGCCGATTGAGGGGATCGGTCATTTTTTTTAGAAAGCCGGTATCACTACGATCAAATTGCCATTTTGAACCAATCAAATCGGTGATGCTGCTCAGAAGTCCCAAACCGTTATACTGATATGCAGCGCTATTCCCGGTTGGCAGGATTACGGATGTCAGCAGTCCACGGCTGTCATAGCCATATTGTGTGACAAGTCCCAGGGGATTGGTAACCGATGTGATCCGGTTTAACGCATCCCTGTTGATGGTGGACGTGTGATTCAGAGGATCGGTGATTGAGGAGATTGATCCCAGGCTATTGCTGGTAAATAGGGTTTTTCGTCCCAGAGGCGTGGTTTGGTTAAGGACAACGCCTTCATCGTCATAAGCGGTTTCCCAGGTTTTTCCGCCAATAGTGGTCTGGGTCAACCAGCCTCTGGAATTATAGCCTAAGGTGGTTGAAACACCGGTGGCGTCGGTCACCTGGTTCACCCTGCCTCTGCTGTTATATGCCAGGGTCGTTATATTGTTCAAACGGTTTTTCAGGCTGGTTACCCGGTCCATCAGATTATATGCATAGGTTAGGGTCTGATTGGCCGAATCCGTGATACCGGTCTGGTTTCCGTTGGCATCGTAGGCGACGGTGGTGACGTGATTGTTTTCATCCGTGAAACTGGTCAGGCGGTCGTTTTGATCATAGCCGAATTTTTGCGTATGACCTCCTGGATAAGTAATCACGGAAAGCCGTTTGTACGCATCATAGCCAAAAGTGATCTGGCCGGTGTCCGAATCAACAATCGAAGCCAGGGCGCCATTCGGGTTATAGGTGGCGTTGGTTTGACCGCCAGTAGGCCCGATGATCCGCGTAATTTGGCCTGCTGAATTGTAAACATACGTCCAGGTTTGACCACCCTGACGGGTATGGGTCAGTTGGTTGCCCGTTCCATCATAAACGAAGGATTCTGACGTGCTGTCCGGATAGTCGGTACGGGTGATGTCGAAAAAGGTGAAGGTAACGGTTTCAGAAGGGGTGTTGGGATTGGCGAAAGTCTGGGTCTGGGGCGTATAGGTAAATGTGGTGTTTTGGTTGTTAGCGTTTTTGATGCTGGCGATTTTACCTGTTGGGCCGTGATATGTCAGGATGGTCTGGCCGCCCAGACGGTCCGTGATGGTAACCAGTTGCTCTTCGCTGCTGTAAGTAAAGGTGGAATCCTTGTTTGTTTCATCGGTAATACTCAGGGGATAGCGGTTGCGCAGGTGATTAAAGGTGCGCTGACTGGCATCCGGCTGGGTAAAGGTGACCTTCATGGTGTCTTTCGATGGTGTAGCGAATGTAAGACCGGTCTGATTGCCATACGCATCCTGTTGGGTATTGATGGCATACTGACCATTCGTGTTTTTGCTCCATGTCTGATCAATATAGGAGTTGCTCCGGGGATTGTTGACTTTTTTCAACAGATTGCACCAGTGCTTTTCACCAGGATTGAAATATTCAAAAGTGGTGATCTGACCCAATGGATTGGTAACGGATGCCAGCACCGTGGCGAACAGCGGGTTGGATTCCGTAAGGTAACACATGAAGTCGTCCGGCAGCAGATGATAGGCAAATGTGATGGTCCGACCATATCCATCGGTAACAGATTCCAGGTGATGATCATTGCCGCCGCCTGCTGTCAGATATGTAAAATCCAGACTGCGGCCAAGTCCGTCCTCGATGTGGGTGGGTTTGTTTTCCGCATTATAGGTGAAGGCCAGCCGGTTGTTGTTGCGATCCATGATATATATCGCCTCACCCGCCCTGCGGATATACTGGTTTCCCATGTTCGGCCATGGAAATGAACGGCTGCGAAAGACGTAAACCCGCTCACTTAGAATGTTCAGCAGAAAATAGGTATCTCCCACTTTATTGAGCTGATGTTTGATCGGGCCGATCGGATCAAAGATATTCGTACCATTTTCCTTGAAAACCAGTGCGTCATCGGCCAAAAATATATTGACATAGACCGGACAAGTGGGACATGTAATACCCGTAGCGTTGTTGTCCTCATATTCAACCAAACGAAAAATGGTGTTGCTGCTGAATGCCATGTTGTTGAGACTGGGTGGGAACTGAACGAAGCCATCGTTATAGGGACTGATGTACTGCAGGTTCGGGGCGTACTGCAGGGTGAAATTGAGGTTAAAAAAGCCGCCCAGGGGAAGAAGTTTCAAACTGTGGCGGAATTCGCCACTGCCAGCCATGATGGGATCGCCTCCGGTCAGGGTGGATTTATCGGCCTCTGAGGATTTGTCAATTCCGGGCGCACCATCGGGTGGCGACTCCTGCTTGTTGATCGGTTGAGGGCTGTTATGGGAAAAGACTTCTGCATGAGATGGTAAGGAGCATATTAGTCCCTCCATGCAAATCAAAAGGCCAATGGCTAACAACAGCGGAATGAAGCGATAAGAGCTGATTACAGAGCGGATCATGAGATACCTCCTTTTTCAAATCGTTGGGTGACAGGAATAAATGGGAGAATAGCCTCCCATATTTGAACTGTTATTAGATGATTTCCAATTGCGAGTAAAAGCGTCCCGTCTTATGTGGATAGTAAGCCCTTGAAAGTTCCGGTTCTAACATCCGACAATATAAATCTCCTTGTTATCTGTTTTGCCTGTTTTCCAGAACAATTTGCTTTTCCACGACTGTTTTTTCCTTCTGTCAAATACTACCAGCCAGCCTTTGTCGCAGCCGAGCGTATCCATGTAATCTGACAACTGCTTCTTCCCTTCATCATAAGTCTTGGGGCCCTGACGGATTTTTATCTCAATTGGATACCGGCGGTTCTGATAATGAATACACAGATCAAGGCGTTTTCTGCCGGTTGCAAGTTCCCTGTCAGTTCTTCCGCCGGAATTTATGACTCTTTGCAGGAATGCAGTGAGAATCAGATGAGGAGCGGCTTCTTTGTAGAGAAATCGTTCTTCCCATATAGCGGAGTTGTCGCGCCAAAACATCTGAAAATCCGTCAGCAGCTTTTTCATATCCAGCCTTTGTTCCGAAATATACAGAGGAAGATGGTATTTCCGGTTATCAACAGATTCGGACATGCCCAGATACCGGATCATCACATCTGCGTAAATCGGATTCGAAGGGCTGAACTGCCCGCCGTCTTTTTTCAGCAACCCCAAATCGAGAACATACTGAAAATCGTCAACCAGAGGGTCGAAAACGATCTCTTTGCCTGTCAGCACCGGTTCGACCACCTTCCTCACCCGCTCCTCCTTGAGCCGCTCCAGAAGACTGTCTATATGCGTATCCCGCCGCTGAATAATTGTCTCAACCGCCTGTCCGACATGCTCCGGCGTTACGGATTTCGAATAATCGGAGCCGAGTATTTCAGTTACGATTTCTCTGACAACCGCATTGACCAACCAGGGCTGTCCCTTTGTTTGATGATAAACACTGTCAATCACTTCAGGAGAAAAAACCTGACCGGTTACTTCCGTATGCTGGTCATATAGCACGGAGACTTCTTCTTTTGTAAAATCTTGCAAGGTCATGACTTTGGTAACGATATTGAAAGGACTTGCGCTGCCGAGAGTTTCGCTATCCTCTCTGATTTTCCCTTTGTAATCCCGGATGTTCCGCATTCCGATAAGACCCACCGAATGGACAAAAGGCACACGGTTGCGGTTCACATATCCGTCACGAAGCTGTCTTAAAAAAGAAATAAGTGTGCCGTTTGAAAGACAGTCCGCTTCGTCAAACAGAATAACCATCGGT